>WLOR01000041.1 GCA_009699165.1 Actinomycetota bacterium
ATTGATTCGGAGCCAACACCTCGTCGTCGCGTGACATTTGAAGAGATGGTTTCTGAAGATGAACATGAAGTCGATGTTCCTGACTTCATGAAGTAATCTCTTGTGCCTTCGATCTTTACTGATCGGCGCCAAGCGCTCAGCGATGCGCCGTATGACTCTTTTAATTTAGCGCTTCATGTTGGAGATGATCCGAAGGTAGTTGGTAAAAATCGCCATACGCTCTCACTGCAAAGTGGGCCTGTGCAGTTTATGAACCAAGTTCACGGCAATTCTTTTGCAGTTATCGATTCGGTTACATCGGCAGAGCCAACGTGTGATGCATTAATTACCACAACTCCAGGTGTTGCACTCGCAGTTCTAGTCGCTGATTGCATCCCCTTATTGCTCTCCTCTAAGACCGTTGTCGCCGCAGTGCATGTTGGTCGCAAAGGTTTAGATAATTTCATTGCTCTCAAAGTGATAGAAGAGATGCGTCGATTAGGATCGGGGGCTATTCACGCACAACTAGGCGCTTCAATCTGCGGGAGTTGCTATGAAGTTCCGGCATCAATGGCGCAGGATATTTCGCAAACTCATCCTGTTGCGCGATCGCAGACGCAAGCGTTGACTCCCGCATTGAATCTACCAAGAGCGCTCATCGCCGATTTAGTAGCCGAAGGATTAACCTATGAAGCATCGACGGATTGCACCTATGAAAATCCACGTTTCTTTTCTTATCGACGAAGAAATATCACTGGAAGAAACGCTGGAGTAATCTGGCTATGAATAGAGAGATTGAGATCTGTGAGCGCCTACAAGAGGTTGAGGAGCGAATTTCCTCGGCAGCCAGCGCATCAGGCCGAACACGCTCGCAAATTACTCTGATTGCAGTCACTAAAAACTTCCCAGTAAGTGACATCGCGATTCTTAAAGGGTTAGGTGTAAATGATTTTGGTGAGAACCGTGATTCAGAGGCATCCCAGAAAGCATCGGAAGTTAAAGCTCGCTGGCATTTCCAGGGCCAGATTCAGAGTAATAAATTAAAATCCATCTGCACATGGGCAGAAGTGATTCACTCCCTCGATGACCTTCGCCACTTTGAGCTAATTCAAAAGTTTGCCCCACACCCTTTAGATATCTTTCTTCAGGTAAACCTAGATGGCCTAGAACATCGCGGGGGAGGATCGATTCAATCCTTGTACCCACTGGCCGAAAAGGTAGCAGCTGATTCTCATCATTCATTGGTTGGCCTCATGGCAGTAGCCCCACTTGGAATCGACGTGGCATCCTCATTTGAAAACCTTCAGGGATTACATGAGGCTTTTATGAGAGATTTTCCGATGGCTACAAAACTTTCGGCTGGGATGAGCGCTGATTTTGAAATCGCACTTTCCTTTGGTGCGACACATCTACGAATAGGCTCGGAAATAATGGGTTCTCGCTACCTAGGCAGGTAACGTATACACATGGCTAATGCAGTGAAAAGAATCGCAGTTTATTTGGGATTGACCGACGAACCAGAGTTTGACTCACCTGTAAGTACAAGTGTGCCAGCTGTTCCTATTTCAAATGATGTTCGTATCAAACCCCGCACTGCGCGCCCTGTCTCAACGGTGATCACTTCGACAACAGAAGTCGCCCCGCAGTTAGATTTACCAGTTTTGGATCGAATCATCACTCTTCACCCGCGCTTCTATAACGAAGCTCGCACGATTGGTGAGCACTTTCGCCAAGGAAATCCAGTCATCATTAATTTAACAGAGATGGATGAGTCAGAGCACAAGAGGTTAGTTGACTTTGCAAGCGGATTAGCCTTTGGTCTTCACGGCACAATCGAACGTGTCACAAAAAAGGTTTTCCTGATTTCACCAGCTAATCTCCAAGTGAGCAATGAAGACAAGTCTGCTGCGGCGCAAGCAAGTTTCTTTAACCAGAGCTAATTTCTCGTGGACATAAGATCGATTGTCGTTGCCCTTCTAAATCTCTTTCTATTGTCTTTGCTGGCGCGGCTCATTCTTGATTACGTGCAGATGCTGGCTCGCAATTTCAGACCTAAAGGCATCGCTCTTTACTTTGTCGAAGCGATTTATACGATTACAGATCAGCCGATGCGTTTTGTGAGGCAGTACATCCCTCCAGTTCGCATAGGGGCAGTAAGCATCGACATGAGCTTCATCGTTATCTTCTTTGGAGTTAACCTCTTAATAGGTTTAATTAGTTAACTTTTTTAAGTTTTACAACTAAGCCAAATTCGCTCTCAGAAAAGTCAAGCCCCTCGTCACGAAGAATTGAAAGCGCTAAAACCTCATCTTGAATATGCGCAGAATGTTCTGCGATCGCATCGACAATATCTTGCGATGCGTTCCAGGAGATTGTTATGCGATCGGATATATCCAATCCATCACTCTTTCGTCGCTCTTGTACGAAACGGATTACTTCTCGTGCATTTCCAGCTAAAACAAGGGATGGGGTCAGCTCTAAGTCAAGGGCAACGCTCTCACCATCGTGAGATGAAACCATCCAGCCACTCTTTGGGACCTCGGTAATGACCAGGTCTTCGAGGTGGATCTCCCACTCTCCAACGGTTACTACCCCCAACTCACGAATCTTCTTAACCAGAGTATTCGCATCGCTGAGTGCAATAGCTTTAGAAATCTCTTGGACGGTTCCACCAAATTTGGCACCTAAACTCTTAAAGTTTGCCTTGATGGAGATATCAACTAAATCGCCATCGGCGTTAGCAATATCTTCAAGTGCCAGAACATTTAGCTCATCTGCGATCTGTTCGCGCATTTGTTGCGGAAGGGATGCCCAGCCACTTGCGCTTATGAGGGCTCTTCCTAATGGTTGGCGAATCTTAATTCCAGATTCAGCGCGCGATGCGCGACCCAGTTCTACTATTCGCCGAGTTAGTGCAACCTGATCTCTTAATTCATTATCAATCGCACTTACATCTGCAATAGGAAAATCTGTAAGGTGCACCGATACTGCACTGCGCTGATCTGTTGGACGTACCAACTCTTGCCACACCTGTTCAGTGATGAATGGAACTAAGGGGGCAAGTAACTGTGTAAGCCTGACTAAACATTCATGCAATGTCGCCATAGCTGCAACATCGCCATCCCAGAAGCGTCGGCGAGAGCGTCTGACATACCAGTTAGAAAGATCATCGATGAAACGAGCTAATGCTCGGCCTGCAATCTGTGAGTCGAATCCACTCAAGGCCTCATCAACTTCGGTGATAAGGATATTTAGTTCAGAGATAATCCATTTATCCATCATTGAGCGATTTTCTATCTCTGGTGAATTACTGAGATCAAAGTTTGATGCTTTTGCATAGAGGGCATGAAATGAAACGGTATTCCAGTAAGTCAGAAGCGTTTTACGAACCACCTCATTGATTGCATCGTGGCCCACCCGCCGTGCAGCCCAGGGCGAGCCAGCTGCCAACATGTACCAACGCACTGCATCCGCCCCATGTTGATCCATAAGCGCCATCGGCTCTAGAACATTTCCAACATGCTTACTCATCTTGCGGCCATCTTTATCCAAGATATGGCCAAGGCACAGAACTGTCTTATATGAGGATTTATCAAATACTAGAGTTCCAATAGTCATTAAAGTGTAAAACCACCCACGAGTTTGATCGATTGCTTCGCAGATAAAATCGGCAGGGTAGGAGGCCTTAAATTTTTCAACGGAGCCTTCTTTATGTGGGTAGCCCCATTGTGCAAAAGGCATCGCTCCTGAGTCATACCAGCAGTCGATTACTTCAGGGACTCGATTCATTCTCGCCTGACATTGTGAACATTCAAAAGTGATGTCGTCAACAAATGGACGATGTGGATCTAAGTTAGAAAGATTTTCCCCAGATAATTCACCAAGCTCTTTGAGTGAATCCACGCATATCTCATGCTTATTTTCACAGCGCCAGATAGGAAGCGGTGTTCCCCAATAGCGATTTCGCGAAAGAGCCCAGTCGATATTGTTATTGAGCCAATCACCATAGCGGCCCTCTTTTATTGTTTCTGGGTGCCAATCAGTTGCAGAGTTTTCACGCAGAAGTGCCTCTTTTATTGAGGTTGTTCGGATATACCAAGATGGTTGGGCGTAATACATGAGAGCTGTATGACAGCGCCAGCAGTGTGGATACGAGTGCTCATACTGCTGATGCTTGTAAAGAGCTCCGATTGCCTTTAGCTCTTTGACTAAGGGTTTGTCTGCATCTTTAAAGAAAACTCCACCCACAACTGGAACCTCGGGTAAGAAAGTTCCATCAGGAGCGATTGGATTTATGACAGGAAGCCCATAGGCGCGACAGACAGCTAAGTCATCAGCACCAAATGCGGGGGATTGGTGAACTAATCCGGTTCCATCTTCAGTTGTTACATACTGTGCAAGAACCACATAATGCGCATTAGGAATCTCAACATAATCAAATGGTCGTTTATAAGAGGTGTGCTCTAAATCTTTTCCGAGGAGGCGCTTAATGATTTTCTTTTCGCCTTTTACACTTTCGATGAGTGCTTGTGCGACTACAAGCACCTCTGTGAAATCATCGACAGTCGTTTCAACGACTACGTACTCAACATCTGGATGCACTGCGATAGCTGTATTAGACACAAGCGTCCATGGTGTTGTAGTCCAGACAAGCAATGATGCATTCAGATCTGCAAGTTCGCCAGAAGTAACAGGAAAACGCACGAATACTGAAGGGTCTGTAACGGTTTCGTACCCTTGGGCTAACTCGTGATCTGACAAGCCAGTTCCGCATCGCGGACAGTAAGGCGCTACGCGGTGGTCTTGAACGAGTAAGCCTTTTTTCCATATCTCTTTGAGAGACCACCAAACACTTTCAACATACTCAGGTGACATGGTCCAATAAGCTTGATCGAAATCAACCCAAAAGCCCATGCGATCTGTCATGTCACTAAATGCACTCACATGTCTTTGCACAGAGTCGCGGCACTTATCGTTAAATGCGGCAACGCCGTAACGTTCAATATCAGCTTTGCCATTGAAGCCAAGTTCTTTTTCGACGGCAATCTCAACGGGTAGGCCGTGGCAATCCCAACCGGCTTTACGCGTTACAAGTCGTCCCTTCATAGTTTGAAAACGCGGAAAGACATCTTTAAACACTCGCGCTTCAATGTGATGGGTCCCTGGCATTCCGTTGGCAGTAGGAGGCCCTTCGTAAAATGTCCACGCAGATGCACCAGTTCGAGCTGCTACTGTTTTATGAAAGATCTCGTTATCGCGCCAGAACTTTAGGATTTCATGTTCAACGGCAGGTAAGTCCACAGAAGCTGAGATTGCTCGAAACGCCATAAAAAAACCTCCAAGAAAGAAATCCTCTGGAGGGACGATCTCCACTGTCGCAGAGCTCGCGGTACCACCCACCTTGCGCATTTTCGCGCCACTTAAGGTACTAACCATGTCGGTTCTAGATGAGTTTTCACTCACTTCTTCCAACGGGCTCGTGAGGTGATAGCCCCGTCAGCGCCCATTTTGTGTTAGCAGGACCAGTCTAGGCCATGCCAGGGTAAAAACTCTCCGTGGCGCAGTTGGTATAGATGCATCAATCCGAATAAGGTTCGCGTCATGCCGAAGAAGCCAGTTAAGAAAGCCGTTGCAAAGAAGGCTGCTGCAAAGCCGGCGGTCAAAAAAGCCGTTGCAAAAAAGGCACCTGCCAAGCCGGTTGTAAAAAAAGCCGCAGCAACAAAGAGCGTGGCAAAGAAAGCTGCTGCCAAGCCGGTTGTAAAAAAAGCCGCAGCGACAAAGAGTGCAGTCAAATCAATACCTGTAAAGAAAGCGCCAGCGGCAAAGGCCTCGACCACCAAGACCACGTTGACTGTCGATGAAAATTCACAAACGGTATCTGTCTCAACTGTCAGTGCACCGGTTGTTGCCCAAGTTGTAGAAGAGCGCCGCTTGGTAATGCCACCGCCACCACGGCCAGCTAAGAGCACTAAGAAGATTGCGCCACTCAAACCTATTAAGAGCGCTCCGACACCAATAGTTGTTAGTGAGTCTGAGACTCCATGGACACCTGCGGAGTTAAAAAATATAAGAGCAGAGATTTCAAAAGAGTTAGAGCGTCTGCGCCGCGAACTTGCAATAGTTGAGCTTGAGATGGACTCGCTGATTCAAGAGTCTGGTGAAGGAGCTGGCGACGATCAAGCCGATGCAGGTACTAAAACCTTCGAGCGCGAGCATGAAATGTCTCTGGTAATAAATGCACGCGATATGGTTTTGCAAACCGAGCGAGCCTTGGATCGCATTGATTCTAAGCGCTATGGCTCATGCGAAGAGTGTGGCAATGCAATTGGTAAGGCTCGACTACAAGTCTTTCCCCGTGCAACTCTGTGTATGTTGTGCAAGCAGAAGGAAGAGCGGCGCTAGGAGTGCAAAGGTGGCGAACACTTTTAAGTGTTGCCTGGTTTATCTGGATCCTCGATTTAGCAACTAAGGCCTGGGTAGTGAGTCGGCTTTCTCACCGCACTTCAATCAAGGTTATTGGTGAGTTTTTTCAACTTACGTATATCAGAAACTCTGGTGCCGCATTTTCTTTCGCTACTGGAGCAACAATCTTTCTCTCGCTATTTGGAGTGATAGTTGTATTCGTCATCATCTACTTTGCGCCTCGCATAGATTCGAAGGGTTGGTCCATAGTTTTAGGTTTAGTTATGGGTGGAGTGCTTGGCAATTTGATGGATCGCATTTTCCGTGAACCTGGGTTCATGCGAGGCCATGTCATTGACTGGATGCAACTTCCACATTGGCCGATATTTAATGTAGCCGACTCAGCAATCGTCTGTGCGGCGGGATTATCAATGGTTTTGACTGCACGCAACATCTCCCCAATAAGCAAAAAGGAATTAAGGTCATGAGCAATCGAGAGTTACGAACCCTTGCAGTTCCTGAAGGCGTTGCCGGAGAGCGTATTGATAGTGCCCTGACCCGAGTACTAGGTTTATCGCGGACTGCTGTAGTTAAACTGCTCGATGATGGCGACATCACAACTGGCAATCGGTCGATGATGAAATCTGAGCGAGTAACCGCTGGTCAGATTATTGAGGTGTTATTACCAGCGCAGATAAACACCGTCCCTATCCCACTTACACCTATCGAGGGACTCGAGATTGTTTTTGAAGATGAAGATATTGTCGTAATTAACAAACCGGTTGGTTGCGCAGCTCACCCTAGCCCGGGCTGGACTGGACCGACAGTAGTTGGCGCATTAAGTGCGGCCGGCTTTGTGATTTCAACAAGTGGCGCAGCAGAGCGCCAAGGGATTGTTCATAGATTAGATGTTGGCACTAGTGGATTAATGATTGTTGCCAAAAGTGATCGCGCATTTACAGTATTAAAGGATGCATTTCGCACACGTAGCGTTGCAAAGATTTACCATGCATTGATTCAAGGACATATGGATCCGACTACGGGGACCATCGATGCTCCAATAGATCGTCACCCAAAGGAGGATCACCGTTTTGCTGTAGTCGGAACTGGAAAGGATTCAATAACCCACTATGAGGTGATTGAGTTTTATCGAGCTGTCTCACTTGTGAAAGTTGAACTTGAAACAGGTCGTACACACCAAATTCGCGTTCATTTCTCGGCACTCAACCATCCTTTGGTCGGTGATATGACCTATGGCGCCGATCCAGTGCTTGCAAAGAGCTTAGCGATGACTCGCCCATGGTTACACGCTAAGGAGCTCGGCTTTAACCACCCTATAACTGGGGCGGCCTTGAACTTCACTGCACCCTATCCAGCCGATTTGCAGGCCTGCCTGGCGTTGCTATCCGATGCAGTATTGCCATAAGTAATAGCCTTATAACAACTATGTCAACCGATAACTTCGTCCACCTTCACGTACATACCGAGTATTCAATGCTCGATGGTGCCGCACGTGTTGGTGATTTAATGGATGAGGTTTTACGTCAGCAGATGCCAGCTATTGCAATGACGGACCACGGAAATGTTTTTGGAGCATTTGACTTTTATAAGAGCGCCAAGAAAGCTGGGATTAAACCCATCATAGGTATAGAGGCTTACGTAGCCCCTGAATCACGACTTGAAAAAAAGCGCGTCAAGTGGGCCGATGGTGGAGAAGATGATGTTTCAGGTGGCGGCGCATATACGCACATGACGATTTTGGCTGAGAACAACGTTGGACTTGGAAATCTCTTTCGCCTTTCTTCACTGGCATCCCTTGAAGGTTATTACTACAAGCCCCGCATGGATCGTGAAATCTTGGCCAAACATTCCGAAGGGTTGATCGCCACAACCGGCTGCCCAGGTGGTGAAGTGCAAACGCGTCTGCGTATGGGTGCCTACAAGGAGGCCATAAAAGCGGCCAGTGACTATCGCGATATTTTCGGTGCTGAAAATTTCTTCTTAGAGATTATGGATCATGGGATTGAGATTGAATCTCGAGTTAAAGCAGATCTATTGAAACTTGGAAAAGAGTTGGGGCTTCCTCTGCTTGCAACAAATGATCTGCACTACACACTCCAAAGCGATGCACCGGCTCATGAAGCACTGCTATGTGTTCAGTCTGGATCAACACTTGCAGATCCAAAGCGTTTTAAATTTGATAATGATAGTTTTTACGTAAAGACCCCTGCACAGATGCGCGAACTTTTCAAAGAGATCCCAGAAAGTTGTGACAATACATTGCTGATTGCTGAGAGGTGCAACGTCACTTTGCGCGAAGGTGAAAATCTATTGCCGCAGTTCACGGTTCCAGCTGGAGAAACAGAGGACTCGTGGCTCAAGAAAGAGGCAGAGCGTGGATTAATTGCTCGCCTAGGATCACGGGTAACCCCTGAACATAATGCGCGCCTTGCTTACGAACTTGGCGTCATGGAGAAAATGGGATTTCCCGGATACTTCTTAGTAGTTGCAGATTTGGTTGCGCATGCAAAGACCGTAGGAATTCGCGTAGGCCCAGGCCGAGGTTCTGCCGCTGGCTCCTTAGTTGCATATGCACTTGGTATTACTGGACTTGACCCACTTGAGCATGGCCTTCTCTTTGAGCGCTTCTTAAACCCAGAGCGAATTTCGATGCCTGATATCGATTTGGACTTCGATGAGCGCCGCAGAAGCGAGATGATTCGATATGCAACCAGCAAATATGGTGAAGATCGCGTGGCGCAGATTATTACTTACGGAACGATCAAATCTAAACAGGCGATAAAAGACTCAACACGAGTTTTGGGATACCCATATGTCGTGGGTGAAAAACTCACAAAAGCGTTGCCTCCATCAGTGATGGGCAAAGATATCTCCTTGGGCGGGGTTTTCAATCCTAAAGATGATCGCTATGGAGAGGCCGGTGAGTTTCGCGCCCTCTATGAATCAGACTCTGATTCAAAGCGCGTTGTAGACACTGCTCGCGGTTTAGAAGGGTTGAAGCGACAGTGGGGAGTGCATGCCGCTGGCGTAATTCTTTCGAGAGAGCCTTTACTAGATGTCATTCCAATTCATCGTCGCGAAGCCGATGGAGCGATAATTACACAGTTTGATATGGGAGCCTGTGAGGCAACGGGCCTTCTTAAGATGGATTTTCTTGGACTTCGTAATCTATCTGTATTAGATGATGCACTCTTAAATATTAAATTCAATAAAGATGTCGATGTCATTTTAGAAGATCTTCCTCTTGATGATAAAAAAACCTACGAACTACTATCTCGTGGAGATACTCTCGGAGTATTCCAATTAGATGGTGGCCCGATGCGCGCACTGCTTCGTGCAATGTCGCCAGATTCATTTCAAGATATCTCAGCCGTTATTGCTCTATATCGCCCCGGCCCAATGGGTGAGAACGCACACAACAACTATGCCGACCGCAAGAATGGTCGCAAGCCAGTTGAAGCAATTCACCCCGAACTCATCGATGCACTAAAAGATATTCTCGGCGACACATATGGCTTAATTGTCTATCAAGAGCAGGTAATGGCGATTGCACAAAAGGTTGCGGGCTTTTCACTGGGGCGTGCAGATTTACTGCGTAAAGCTATGGGTAAGAAAGATAAGAATATTTTGGATAAGGAGTATGTTCCCTTCGAAGCCGGTATGAAGGCCAATGGTTACTCGACTGCTGCAATCAAACGTCTCTGGGATGTTTTGATTCCCTTTTCAGATTACGCATTCAACCGAGCCCACTCGGCAGGGTATGGTGTTGTTTCTTATTGGACTGGATACCTAAAAGCTAACTATCCAACTGAATACATGGCAGCGCTCTTGACAAGTGTGCGCGATGATAAAGATAAATCAGCACTCTACTTGAGTGAGTGCCGGCGAATGGGAATTAAAGTTCTAGAGCCAGATGTAAACGAATCTGACGCAGAGTACACACCACGCGGAAACGATATTAGATTTGGCTTAGCGGCAATTCGCAATGTCGGCGAAGGTGTAGTCGCATCAATTAAAGCCTCTCGTGAAGCTAAAGGTCGTTTCACATCATTTGGTGACTTCTTAGCAAAAGTCGATGCGCAAGTATGTAATAAGAAGACTATTGAATCGTTGATTAAGGCCGGGGCGTTTGGCTCGATGAATTCCTCCAGAAAAGGCCTCATGGCAGTTTACTTGGAGGCAATCGACTCGGTAATAGAGTCCAAGCGTGCAGAGGCAATCGGTCAGTTTGATTTATTCGGCGGCGAGTCCATCAGCAATGTTGTCTCACTTGATTTAGAGATTCCAAAAGGTGAATGGGATAAAGCAATGCTACTTAGCTATGAGCGTGAGATGTTAGGGCTATATGTATCTGATCATCCCTTGCTTGGAATTGAGCATGTTTTGCGGTCCAGTACAGATATGACTATTAGCGAACTCGTCGATGATGGAGCTCAAAGCGATTCAATTGTCACGATTGGCGGTTTAATAACAAGCGTTGCCCGTAAAGTCTCACGACAGGGAGCATCGTGGGCGATTGTCACAGTCGAAGATTTAGAAGGTGCACTCGAGGTCCTCTTCTTTGCCAATACCTATAACCAGTACTCAATGTCTTTGACTGAAGATCGCGTTGTAACAGTGCGAGGTCGAGTAGATAGACGTGAAGACAAACTTCGTTTTACCGCCCTTGAAATGTCGATGCCAGATATATCCACTGGACCTTCAGGACCACTTGTCATCTCTCTTCCAATTTCTCAGTGCACGCCACCAATAGTTGAACGTATTAAGGAGATTTTGCGATCCCACCCAGGAAAACGCGAAGTCCACTTGCAACTCAACGACAATGGAGCTAGCACTTTCATGAAAATCGATGCTCTAGTCACATCCTCGCCAAGTTTGAGTGCCGATCTCAAATCAATCCTGGGACCGAACTGCCTCATTTAGGCGAGCCCAGTTTATTGGCTCCACCCTTTACTGCTTGAGCATTACAATTACACAATGATTCGGGTGGTAGATCTACGTGGCCGTGCTTTAACAAAGGCGGGGTATCACAATGAGCTTCCACGTGCGAGCTTAGATGTTGCCGCAGCCATGCGACTTGTTGAACCGATTCTCAAACGTGTTAAAAACGGAGACGAGTCCGATCTCATTGAATTAGCCCAGGAGTTCGATGGCGTGACCCCGCCATCAATACGAGTCCCTGTGGCTGCATTAAACGCCGCCCTAGCAAACTTAGATCCAGATGTGAGAGCAGCACTTGAACTCTCAATAGCGCGAATTAGAAAAGTGCACGCGAATCAATCCAGGCCTGATACAACAACACAAGTTGTAGATGGCGGGACCGTGGTTGAGCGATGGATTCCTGTAGATCGTGTAGGTCTTTATGTTCCAGGCGGGAGAGCGGTTTATCCCAGCAGCGTCATGATGAACGTCATTCCTGCACAGATTGCAAACGTTGCATCTATTGCAGTTGCCTCACCTCCACAGAGTGAGTTTGGAGGACTTCCACACCCTACGATTTTGGCGGCATGTGCACTTCTTGGAGTCTTTGAAGTTTATGCAGTCGGCGGCGCGCAAGCAATCGCGCTCTTTGCCTATGGAATGGATGGAGTAGCAGAAAAGTGCGACTTAGTAACGGGCCCGGGAAATATTTACGTCGCTGCAGCAAAGCGCGCATTGCGCGGAGTAATCGGAATTGATTCAGAGGCCGGACCTACTGAGATTGCAATTCTGGCAGATAAAAGCGCGGTAGCCGCTGAAGTTGCAGCAGATTTAATTAGCCAAGCCGAGCACGATGTAATAGCAGCCGCGATTTTAGTAACCGATAGTCAAGAGCTAGCCGATGAAGTTACAGCGCAGTTAAAGGCGCGCGTGCCTCAGACAAAACACTCAGAACG
>WLOR01000042.1 GCA_009699165.1 Actinomycetota bacterium
GCAGGAGATGCGGTGCGTGATGGTCGCGTAAAGATTGAGCCCGAAGAGTTAGCGCCACGATACTTTGACTGGATCGACAACATGCACGACTGGTGCATCTCTCGCCAATTGTGGTGGGGACATCGGATCCCTGTTTGGTACGGGCCTGCTGGTGAAGTTGTTGTTGTCGGCCCTGATGAAATCGCACCAGAGGGTTACACACAAGATCCTGATGTTTTAGATACATGGTTTTCTTCAGCGTTGTGGCCATTTTCAACTCTAGGGTGGCCGCATGAAAGTGCAGATTTAAAGAAGTTTTACCCAACTTCAGTTCTGGTAACTGGATATGACATTCTATTTTTCTGGGTTGCTCGAATGATGATGTTTGGTTTATTTGCAATGGATGGCGTTCAGCCGTTCCACACCATTGCACTTCACGGTTTAGTCCGTGATCAGTTTGGCAAAAAGATGTCAAAGTCCAAAGGTAATACTGTCGACCCAATCGAGTTTATGGATAAGTACGGCGCAGATGCACTTCGCTTCACACTGGCTCGAGGAGCTAATCCAGGCAAAGACCAAGCTCTAGCCGAAGATTGGGTAGGCGGATCTCGAAACTTCGCAACAAAGCTTTGGAATGCAACACGATTTGCAATGATGAATGGTGCTACCACCGAAGGTGAGTTGCCACATGTTGATTCACTCAACGCGATTGACCGATGGATTCTTAGCCGCTTATCAGAAACCATTACTGAGGTTGACGCGCTACTCGAGCAATACGAGTTTGCCCGTGCATGCGAACTTATGTACCACTTTGCTTGGGATGACTTATGTGACTGGTATTTGGAGCTTTCTAAAGAGAGTTTCTCATCGGGTGATGCAGCTTCGACAAAGCGAGTATTGGGCTATGTTCTTGATCAACTATTTCGTTTGATGCATCCTGTAATGCCATTTGTAACAGAGACAATGTGGACGGCACTTACCGGGGGAGAGTCACTTGTAATTGCGCAGTGGCCAACGGCTCGAGCCGATCACGTTGATAAGAAATCTGAGAAGTTAATTGCAGAGCTTCAAGAGATCATTACCGATGTCCGTAGATTTAGAAATGATCAAGGGATAAAGACTTCACAGAAGATTCCGGCACGCTTTATTGCCCCTGCCCACATCGAAGAGTATGCCAGCGCAATGGCATTTGTTTTGCGTCTGCAACTCGAAGAGATAACACCAAGCGCGCACTGTGAAATTGGAAATGTAAGAGTGGAGTTTGATTTAACGGGCTCTATCGATGTTGCTGCTGAGCGTGCTCGTCTAGAAAAGGACTTACTCACTGCCGAAAAAGACAAGCAGACCGCCGAAGTAAAACTTGGTAATCAGGGCTTTATGGCGAAGGCACCAGAGAGTGTTGTCATCGAAATTAGAGAGCGATTAGAAAAAACATCTGCAGATATTGAACGCCTTACTGCGCAGTTGTCGAAGCTTCCTTCAGCATGATTATTTCACCTGATGATCAAGAACGCATTGATGCTATTGAAAAGGCTTTACTAGCGCGCTGGCCTGAGACTCGAATTGCACCCTCCACTGAACGCATTGCAGCTCTCGTTGACATCCTTGGTTCGCCTCAGCTGACATATCCAACGATCCATGTAGGAGGCACCAACGGTAAGACCACTACTTCTCGGATGATTGACTCACTTTTGTTCGCTCATGGATTGCGCACAGGTCGTTTCACGAGCCCTCACCTTGAGACATACCGTGAACGTATTGCAATTAATGGGCAGCCAATTGATCCGAAAGATTTAATCTTTGCCTACAACGACATTGCCGCATATTTAGATTTAATGGATTCAAAGTTTGAGCACCCCATATCTTTCTTTGAAGCAGTCACAGCTCTTGGCTTTGTCTCCTTTGCAGAACACCCAGTGGATGTTGCAGTGATTGAAGTAGGTATGGGTGGCGAATGGGATGCAACAAATGTTGTTGATGCCGATGTATCCGTGATTATGCCGATTGGCTTTGATCACATGGAGTACCTAGGGCACACATTGCATGAGATTGCTGCAACAAAGGCAGGGATCATCAAAGAAGGTGGCTTCATTGTTCTTGCACAGCAAGAGCCCGAAGCTGCTAAAGAGTTAATTCGCAAGGCTGCCGAAGTCGGAGCCGATGTTGTTCGAGAAGGGGTTGAGTACTCAGTAGCTTCGCGCGCAATTGCAGTCGGTGGTCAATTACTAACAATCTCTGGACTGCACGATACGTATGACGAAATCTTCTTGCCCTTGCATGGCAAACATCAAGCGGCAAATGCTGCAAGTGCACTCGTAGCTGTAGAGGCTTTCTTTGGTGATCAACCGTTAGATATTGAGGCAGTTCGTGCAGGATTTGCGGCAGTTACATCTCCAGGGCGCTGCGAAGTAGTACATCGCGACCCAACAATTATTCTTGATGCCGCTCACAACCCCCATGGCGCTAAGGCTTTAGCTGACACTTTGGCCAGCGAGTTTAATTTTGATGAAATCGTCGCAGTTGTTGCCGTCTTTGGCGATAAAGATGCCGTTGGTATCTTGGAAGCGTTAGAGCCAATCGTGGATCACATTATTGTGACCCAAAGCTCTTCGCAACGAGCTATGACATCAGGAGATTTAGAGAAGATCGCTTCAAGAATATTTGGTGTTGACCGAGTTTTTGAGGTGAGTGATCTCAAAAGCGCACTCGATCGTGCAGTGACAGATGCAACCCGTCCATTGAGCGAAGACACAATCGGAATCATTGTGACTGGCTCGGTGGTGACAGTGGGCGAGGCCCGCAGCTATCTACGTGGAAAGTTTGCCCAATGAGAGTCTTGGGTGCATCAGTATTGGTGATGGAGTCCCTGACTCTTGGCTTTGCAGTTTTGCTCGCTATAAAAGACCAGTCCACGGTTGGGATTGTTTACGGATCGATAGTGGCCTTCCTGGTTTTTGTCATGGCCGGGCTTCTCAAACGCCGCTCAGCTTTCTATATCGCCTCGGCTCTTCAGGTTTTTGTAATCGCATTCGGCTTTTTCGTCCCATCATTTTTCATCATGGGGGCAGTTTTTGTGGGACTTTGGGCCGCGGCCATCATCGTAGGGCGAAAGGGCGAGGCTGCTCGCGCAGAATTGTTGGCTACACAGGCCGAAAAGGGCTAATAGACTACGCAGGTGAATATTGAGAAAACTCTTATCCTTGTAAAGCCCGATGGAGTCCGTCGCAGCCTCGTAGGTGAAGTGATTTCTCGCATTGAAGCTAAAGGCTATGCAATCGATTCGCTTCGAATGTTAAATGCCGATCGCGAGCTTCTCGAAAAACACTACGCCGAACACGTTGGCAAAGTCTTTTATGAACCGCTTGTCGAGTTCATGATGTCAGGACCAATTGTTGCCATTGTCGCATCAGGCAATCGTGTTATCGAAGGATTCCGCTCTCTAGCTGGGGCTACTGATCCAACAGTTGCAGCACCGGGAACAATCCGCGGTGATTTAGCTAGAGACCAAGGAACCAAAGTCGTACAAAATATTGTGCATGGTTCAGACTCGCCAGAGTCTGCTGCGCGCGAGATTCAAATTTTCTTCCCTAATTAATCAAGCAACAATCAAGGAGCAAAAAAGCATGAGTGCACAAAATAAAATGTCGTTTATCGGTCGCGATATGGCCGTTGATCTTGGTACCGCAAACACGCTTGTCTATGTACGCGGTCGTGGCATTGTTTTGAATGAGCCTTCAGTTGTTGCAGTCAATCAAGACACCGGCGGGATATTGGCTGTTGGTCTTGAAGCCAAAAAAATGATTGGCCGTACTCCTGGAAATATCATCGCTATTCGTCCACTCAAGGATGGTGTGATTGCAGACTTTGAAACTACTGAGCGGATGCTTCGCTACTTCATTCAGAAAGTGCACCGTCGTCGCTACTTAGCCAAGCCAAGAATCGTTGTCTGTGTTCCATCAGGAATTACAGGTGTTGAACAACGTGCAGTTAAAGATGCCGCATATGCAGCAGGCGCACGCAAGGTTTATATTATTGAAGAGCCAATGGCTGCGGCTATCGGTGCGGGACTTCCAATTCACGAACCAACTGGAAATATGGTTGTAGATATTGGTGGCGGAACTACCGAGGTTGCAGTTATCTCACTCGGCGGAATCGTGACATCACTATCGATTCGTGTCGGAGGTGATGAGCTTGATCAATCGATTATCAACTGGGTTAAGCGTGAATTCTCCCTACTTTTGGGAGAGCGCACCGCCGAAGAGATCAAAATGGCTATTGGTTCGGCCTATCCATTAGCGGGAGAAAACGATGCCGAAGTCCGTGGTCGCGATTTAGCCACTGGACTTCCAAAGACAATCGTTGTTTCAGCCGCTGAGATTCGCAAAGCAATTGAAGAGCCAGTCAATGCAATCGTTAATGCAGTCAAGAGCACTCTTGATAAGACTCCTCCGGAGTTAGCATCTGACTTAATGGACCGCGGTATCGTCTTAACTGGTGGCGGTGCACTTCTAAAAGGTCTAGATGAGCGCTTGCGTAAAGAGACTGGAATGCCAATTCATATCGCAGAGCGTCCATTGGATGCAGTAGTTGAAGGCTCTGGTAAATGTATCGAAGAGTTTGAGGCCTTAGAGAAGGTCTTGATCTCCGAACCACGTCGATAGATTCGCTTAAGAGATGCGCAGAGGCGCCGAGGGTCGCAGTCGACTGCTCTTAATCATATTAATCGTCACGGCGCTATTTCTAATTACGTTAGATCTTCGTGGAGTTGGACTCCTTGAAGGCGCACGTTCTGGATCGCAGACGATTCTCTCACCATTCCAGCGAGCAGGAAATGTCCTATTAACTCCGGTTAAAAACTTTTTCACTGACGTGACTCACTTGGGCCGTACGCGCAATCAGATTGAGAAGCTTCGAGCGGATAATGCAAAATTAAAATCACAGTTGATACATCGCAAAAATGCTGATAGTCAGTTGAAGCAATTAAAGTCAATCTTGGACTTGGCCGGAACTGCTGAGTTTAAAGTATTAAATGCTCGCGTTATCAGTCAGGGATCTAGCCAGTCTTTTTCACAGACAATCACAATCGATTCTGGATCAAAAGCTGGAATCAAAACAAATATGACCGTCTTGTCAGAGTTTGGTATCGCAGGTGTCGTGAAAGAGGTTTTTCCAAATACGGCCTTGGTCTCACTCGCAACGGATCCATCATTTCGAATAGGAGTTCGAATTGCGGGTAGCCAGCAGATTGGAATCCTCTCTGGCCGCGGTAATCGCTCTGCTAGTTTGCAGCTAATTGATAATCTTACGAGCGTAAAAGTTGGCGATGTTTTGCTCTCTCGCGGCAGTGTTGCGAATCGACCATTTGTACCCGGGGTACCAATTGGTTATGTGACGGCCGTCGATAATTCAGCAGGTGCTATCGCCCAGAGTGCGACGGTTCATCTCTACACCGATTTCTCAGCCCTTGGCGTCGTGGCCGTTGTAGTAGGTGCGCCATCTAGTAATCCAGGTGATGCGCTTGTGCCTGCAAAGCCCCGTCCAACTCCCGTGCCCACAGTGACGATCTACGCCACACCTTCTCCTACTCCGACGAATTAAGCGACGAGTTCAATGCGCCAGTTTTTATTGACTCTGATTCAAACCTTTGTAGTTTTTGTTGTGCAGGAAGCAATCATTAGTCAATTTCGTCTCCCAGGTGGGGGATTCTCACTCCTATTAATTTTTTCACTTGTGTGGGCAATCTTGAGTTCACCAGAGATAGCTGCTCTGACTGGATTTACCGCAGGATTTTTTATGGATCTCTCACAAAGTGCTAGCGGACCGATTGGTCACTGGACACTACTTATGATCGCTGCATGTTATGCAGTTTCATATTTGGGCTCTGGAAATGAAAGCCTCTCTGGAAATCCATTAGGTTTTACGTTCTTGACAATGAGCGCAGTGTTTTTTGTTGAGTTGTCTTATGCTGTTACTGGCGCTTTACTGGGGGTTCAGGCTGGAAGTTTCGGACAAGTAATAATTACACTCGTAGGTGTAACCATTTGGAGCTTAGTTGCAACACCAATATTTTTACCGCTATTTTCATATGCGCATTCATTGACTTTTAGTACTCGGTCGACCATATGAACCAACGCTCACGTCTTAACTTATTGGTCGTACAAATCCTAATGATTTCACTGATGGCAGCTTTATTCGGGCGCTTGTTTTATCTTCAAATCGCTGCCGGCCCAAAATATCGTGACGCAGCTCTGAGTATTCAAAGTCGCGATGTTGTCTCCCCGGCTACCCGTGGATTAATCGTGGACTCATCTGGAGTTCCACTAGCACTCAACAAAGTAGGCCTAGCCGTTACGATCGATCGAATTGCCATTGATAAGCAGCCTGACAAAGGTGTCGCTGTCATGAAGCGGTTGAGCGCATTATTAAAGTTGAAGTACAACGACATTTATCGCAATACCCGTTTATGCGGAGAGTTGCCAAAGGGTCAAAGGGCAGGGTGCTGGACTGGTTCGCGGTACCAACCGATTCCAATTACCAAAGAGGCAGACCCAGATATAGCAATGCAAATAGTTGAGCGCTCCGACCAGTTTCCAGGTGTTGATGCTCAACCAATCGCGATAAGAAACTATCCAGGTGTTGCTGGAGTCAATGGTGCACATGTACTGGGTTACGTTGGCCCACTGACCGAAAGTGATTTAGCAAAAGACGATGGTAAAAAATATTTCCGTAGTGAGTCCATCGGTAAATCTGGTCTTGAGATTATGTACGACTCTTATCTTCGCGGTAAACCCGGAATCCGTACACTCATTGTTGATCGCAAAGAGGCGATAACGGCTCAAGGTCAAAATACCGCGCCAATACCTGGTGATCACCTAGTGACATCACTTGATGCACGTTTACAAGCAGCGGTGGAAGTAGCACTGGCCGATGCCGTAAAGCGTGGCCGTGCAAACGGATACACCTCTGATTCGGGCGCAGCGGTGGTGATGGATATTAGAAATGGCCAAATATTAGCTATCGCTTCGTATCCAACATATGACCCCAATGCATTCGAAAAGGGATTAACCGTCAAGCAGGCATCAGATTTATTTAGTGAGAAAAAGGCTGTACCCGCACTCTCTCGTGCCTTGCAAGGTTTGTATGCACCAGCATCTACTTTTAAATCAGTATCGGTAATTGCCGCAGCATCTGCTGGCTATAACTTAAATGCCTCATACAACTGCCCAGCCGAAGTTCAAGTTGGAGATAGAGCCTTTCAAAACTTTGAAAGTAGATCGCAGGGAACCATGAGCCTAAAAAAGGCGATTGCCGTTTCATGCGACACGATCTGGTATCGAATCGCCTTTGATGAATGGCTTCGAGATGGTGGGCTACGTCCGAAATCTAAACCAAACGACTACTTCTTTAAGGCCGCACAGAGCTTTAATATCACTCAAAAAGTTGGAATTGATTTACCTTCAGAGTCATCATCGCGCCTAGCCGACCGCGATTACAAGAAGAGCTGGTACCAACAGAACAAGGATTTTTACTGTAACTATAAAGAGCGCGCGAGCAAAGCACAGCAGACAGCGTTTTTGATTTTGCTTGCAAAAGAGAACTGCGTTGATGGTGACAAGATTCGAGCTGGAGATGCAGTGAACTTCTCGATTGGCCAAGGAGATACCGTAGTCACACCACTCAAGCTAGCTCAAATGTATGCCGCAATTGGTAACGGTGGAACTATCTGGCAGATGTTAGTAGGAAAGGCGATAGTAAAAACAGATGGAACACTTGTTAAGAGAATGGTCCCGAAAAAGCTCGGAACCCTCACCGCCTCTAAAGCAACTCTTGATTTCCTTCATGGAGCGCTGCGAGAAGTAGTTGTTTCTGGAACAGGTGCTGGCGCTTTTGCTGGTTTCCCAATTCCGGTAAGTGGTAAGACTGGAACGGCTGAAGTCTTTGGCCGAAATTTTGATGGCTCTTTGAAAGATAACACTTCATGGTTTGCCTCCTATGCGCCAAGTAATAATCCGCGATATGCCGTTGTTATGATGGTGAGCCAAGGTGGATTTGGTGCATCAACTTCTGGAGTGGGAGTTAGAAAGATTTATGAAAGCCTCTTTGGTGTAAAGGGAAATAAAATCGTACCTGGAGCTGCAATTTTTCCTAATGGAAAGCCGCCGACCAAGCTCCCAAAGATATCTCCAGCGACTAAGCCTAAGGTTGCCCCATGAGCCAAATCCATGCGCGCCAACGCCTATACCGTCGTAGCCGCTCTTCGATCTTTCACGGCTTTGATCCCGTGCTCACAATCGCAGTGGGCCTTCTTCTCTTTATCGGCACATTATTGGTGTATGCCGCCACTCGCGATTGGTATGCTCGAAATGGACTAGATCCGCAGTACTACTTAAAGCGACACGTGATTAATATTATTATTGGCGGCCTTTTAGCCTATGGAACAACTGTTATCGATTATCGATTACTCCGCGCATACACTCCAATTGTCTGGGGCTTAGGCGTTTTAGGTTTGATGATTGTTTTAATTCCAGGTTTAGGTAGCACTGTTAACGGTGCACGTGCATGGATTGCTCTCCCGGGCGGATTCCAAATTCAACCTGCTGAGTTAGCAAAGATTGCAATTATCATTGGAATGTCGATGCTTTTATCTGAGCGCTCACACGATAGTGACGAACCGACTTCTCGCGATGTGCTTCAAGCTCTTGTGGTTGCTGGAATTCCAGTTCTACTTATTATTTTGCAACCGGATATGGGAACTGTCTTTATTATTAGCGCATCCGTGGTCACAATTATTGCGGTCTCCGGTGCGCCTTCGCGATGGGTTGTAGGACTATTGGTTCTAGCACTTTTAGGTGCAACAGTTGCAGTCAAAACTGGCGTGATAAGTCAGTATCAACTCAATCGGCTACAGACTTTTGTTGATCCAACTGCCGATACTCAAGGCGCTGGGTATCAACTGCGACAAGCTCGCATTACCGTCGGCTCTGGTGGATTAATTGGAACTGGTTTATTTAATGGCCCGCAAACAAATGGTCGATTTGTTCCGGAGCAGCAGACAGACTTCATCTTTACCGTTGCGGGAGAGGAGCTCGGATTCTTAGGCAGTGGATTGATTCTCTTTTTATACCTTCTTATGTTGATGCGAGGATTTGCGATTGCGCGGCGAACCAATGATCCCTTTGGTCGCTTAGTGACCACCGGCGTAATCGCTTGGTTTGCCTTTCAGCTCTTTGAAAATATTGGAATGACCCTAGGACTGATGCCTATGACAGGGGTTCCTCTGCCATTTATCTCCTATGGGGGCTCGTCGATGTTTGCCACTTTGATCGGATTCGGACTTCTGCAAAACGTCCACGCTCGCTCTCGGGGCTAAATTCGCGTTCAAGTAGGAGATTTCGCCTCCCTCTGCCATACTTAGGCCAACAGTTCAGCGCGGCTCGCGAATCCATCGCGGCAAAAGCCCAGCGCGGACAGGCCAGAAAAAACCTAAACGGGATTTTTTTTCATAGAAGCGCTTTTAAATAAGCGCATAGAGGATTTGGTGCCATGGCGATTGAGCCTAAAACACCGCGCAAGCGTGCGGTTAAGAAAGCTACAGCGAGCCCAGTTGAGAAAGCTCAGACTCCAGTAACTGAAGTAGTAATTGAAGAGAACAAAAAACCGGTTCGCAAGAAGGCGGCCGCTGTACCTGTACCGATTTTTCAAGCCGCCCCTGATAAGCCAGTTGCCAAAGCGGTCCGTAAAAAGCTCGCCGAAGCGCCAAAGGCTGAGGTAGCTCAAAGTGAAGTGACATCAACCTCTGGTCCCGATGAGGATGAAGATCGCGCAAACCGTAATCGCCGTCGCCGCCGTGGTGGCCGCGGGCGTCGCAAGCCAGGTGTCGAAGGCGTCGAAGAGAGCAGCGAAGAGTCAACCGATGAATCGAGCGAGGGCTCAACACATCGCCGTCGCCGTCGCCGCGTAGCAGGCACAGATGGCGTTACTCCCGGAGAGACCGTTGTTGAAGATGGCGTTGTAACTGTTGTCAAAGTTCGCGAAGTCCGTGAACGCCCTGTGCGACCTGCACGTAGTGAACGCCCCGATCGGCCAGAGCGCCGTGGGGGACGGAGTTCACGAACAGATCGAAATGAGCGTAGCAGTCGTAGCGAATATCGCGAGCCATACCGCAAACGCGGAACGATTATTACCGATGGAGAGTTCTTAGCTCGCCGTGAAAACGTTGATCGTGAAATGCTAGTTCGACAGATTGCAGATCGTACGCAGATTGCAGTTATCGAAGATGGCGTAATGGTTGAGCACTATGTCAATCGAAATAGCAATGTTTCATATGTGGGTAATGTTTATTTGGGCCGCGTACAAAATGTTCTACCATCCATGGAAGCGGCTTTCGTTGACATTGGTAAAGGTCGCAACGCAGTTTTATACGCAGGTGAAGTTAACTGGGATGCGGCTGGAATTTCTGAGTCAGAGCCACGTAAGATCGAAACAGTTTTAAAGAGTGGGCAGAGCGTTTTAGTTCAAGTAACAAAGGATCCAATCGGACAGAAGGGCGCTCGCCTTACAAGTCAGATTTCTCTACCAGGCCGCTATGTTGTCTATGTGCCTGGTGGAGGTATGTCGGGCATATCAAAGCGTCTACCTGAGACTGAGCGCACTCGCTTGAAGGCGATTTTAAAGAACTTAATCCCTGAAACCGCAGGCGTTATTGTTCGTACAGCTGCCGAAGGTGTAAGCGAAGAGGATCTCACCAGCGATGTTGCGCGACTGAAAGCACAGTGGGATGACATCTATGCCAAGAGTGAGAATCCAAACTTTCATCCACCTGCCGCGCTGTACCAAGAGCCAGATCTTGCAGTCCGTGTTATTCGCGATATCTTTAATGAGGATTTCCGAAAGCTGACAGTGCAAGGCTCAAGTGCTTGGGATGAAGTTACAAACTATCTTGGATTTATCGCACCAGAGTTAACAACAAAGATTGAAAAATACACAGGCACCGGAGATTTATTCTCTGATTTCCGCGTCGAAGAACAGTTGGCAAAGGCTTTTGATCGCAAGGTATATCTACCTTCAGGTGGATCTCTTGTCATCGATCGCACTGAAGCGATGATAGTTATCGACGTGAATACAGGTAAGTTCATCGGTAAAGGTGGAAACCTTGAAGAGACTGTTACTAAAAACAACTTAGAGGCCGCAGAAGAGATAGCCCGTCAGTTACGTCTGCGTGACTTAGGTGGAATCGTCGTGATCGACTTCATCGATATGGTTTTAGAGTCGAACCGCGAAATGGTTTTGCGTCGCTTAGTTGAATCACTTGGTCGCGATCGCACTAAGCACCAAGTTGCAGAGGTAACATCACTAGGACTTGTCCAAATGACGCGCAAGCGTGTTGGGCAGGGTCTGATTGAGGCGTTCTCGACAACATGTGATTCATGTAGTGGCCGTGGTATTCATATTCATATGGAGCCAGTAAAGATGAAGGCACCAATGCCTCAACTAGATGTCCCATCATCAAAGCATGAAGATGCCGATGAAAAGGATGCGACCGAGCATGAGTTCCATGAATCGCTCAACGCCGAGACCCCCACTCAAGCGCCTACCGAGGCTCAACCAGTGCAGGTCAAGACAGGGGGGCGTAAGCGCCGCCGTGCCTCATCGTCGGGCATCATTACCGCCTGATTTGAGGCTTAGAGCCTAAGCGGGTAACCTTTACCCTTCACCAACTACAAGAGTCCGGAGTACCACAGCGTGGCAAATATTAAGTCTCAGATTAAGCGCATTAAGACCAATGAGAAGGCACGCCTTCGTAACAAGTCTGTGAGCTCATCTATCAAGACCGCTGTACGTAAATTCCGTGACGCTGTAACTGCAGGCGATGCAACAGTGATTACAAGCGAGCTTCGCTCAGCCTCAAAGGCACTTGATGTTGCAGTTCAAAAAGGTGTTCTTCATAAGAACTCTGCCGCCAACAAGAAGTCATCTATGGCTAAGGCTGCCGCCAAAGCCGGCGCACGTTAATTCTTCTAACTCTTTAAAGCGAGGCTAGGTTCATGCCTGCAATTTCACTTGCTAAGGCGCCGCAACCAGCATCCACTGATCCGGCGCAGATACGTAACTTCTGCATCATCGCTCACATCGATCACGGTAAATCAACTCTTGCCGATCGCATGTTGGGCATCACTGAAGTTGTAGATCCACGCAATATGCGCGCACA
>WLOR01000043.1 GCA_009699165.1 Actinomycetota bacterium
ATCGTTCCAGCTATCGGAACCGTTACTGCTGTTATTGGAATCTTCCTAACAAAACTACGCAGCACTGATAAATCGGCAATGACCGCAATTAACCGCTCATTCTTCATGTCGGCGATTATTAGTGCAGGTTTAACTGCCCTTGCTACATTTACTTACTTACCATCTGATTTCAAACTTCTTACAGGTTTATCAAAAGAAGCAATGGATGCTGCGGGAAATACCAACCCACGCGTCCTAGCAATCGGTGCAGTATTAATCGGTATTGCACTTGCTGCAGCGATCCAAGTTCTTACAGGCTACTTCACAGAGACAGGTAAGCGTCCAGTTAACGACGTTGCTGCCTCATCTGAAACAGGCGCAGCAACTGTAATTTTGGCAGGTATCTCTGTTGGTTTTGAATCAGCTGTTTACTCTGCAATTTTGATTGCAGCAGCAGTGTTTGGGGCATTCCTCCTTGGTGGTGGAAGCATTGTTCTATCTCTTCTAGCAATTGCGCTCGCAGGTACAGGCTTGCTGACCACTGTTGGTGTAATCGTTGCAATGGATACATTTGGTCCAATTTCAGATAATGCACAAGGCATCGCTGAAATGTCTGGCGATGTTGAGGGCGAAGGCTCGAAGATTCTCACAAGCCTTGACGCTGTTGGTAACACAACAAAGGCCATCACTAAGGGAATTGCTATCGCAACTGCAGTTTTGGCTGCAACAGCACTGTTCGGCGCATTCACAGATGCAATCAAGCAGGCAGTTATCGATGCAGGAAAGACTGCAGGCTCACTTGCACTTGAATACCAAGGTGTTCTCGATGTTGCTAACCCACGTAACTTGGTCGGACTAATAATCGGAGCGGCAGTTGTCTTCTTGTTCTCAGGCCTTGCAGTTAATGCCGTTTCTCGAGCAGCTGGCGCAGTTGTTGTAGAAGTGCGTAAGCAGTTCATCGAACATCCAGGAATTATGAAGGGTACAGAAAAGCCTGACTATGGTCGTGTTGTTGATATCTGTACTCGTGATTCATTACGCGAACTTGCAACACCAGGTTTGCTAGCAGTAATGGCTCCCATCGCAGTTGGCTTCGGTCTTGGCGTGGGCGCACTTGGTGCATACCTTGCAGGCGCAATCGGTACAGGTACATTGATGGCGGTCTTCTTATCTAACTCAGGCGGAGCTTGGGATAACGCAAAGAAGATGGTTGAAGATGGACATCATGGTGGAAAAAACAGTGATGCGCACGCGGCAACAATCATCGGTGACACCGTTGGAGATCCATTTAAAGATACAGCTGGCCCAGCGATTAACCCACTCATCAAGGTTATGAACTTGGTCGGCCTGTTAATCACTCCAGCTATCGTTTCACTTGCCCTTGGCGGAAGCACAACAACCAGCACATTAATCGGCATCGGCGCAACCCTTGTCATTATCGCTGCGTTGATTCGCAACCGTCGTCAAGCAACAGCGATTCTGAACTAAGCAATCTCTTCTTAGGAATTAATGGCTAAAGCAAAGACCGACCTGATCAAGCTGGTGATTGTTGAATCACCAGCAAAGGCCAGAAAAATTGGAAGCTACCTCGGCGACGGTTACGTCGTCGAGGCTAGCGTCGGTCATATCCGTGACCTTCCGCAACGGGCTGCCGATATTCCGAAAGAGTTTAAAAAAATCGCTTGGGCAAAAGAGGGCGTGGATATCGAAAATGATTTCGCACCTCTGTATGTAATCAACCCAGATAAAAAAGCGAAAGTTGCCGAACTAAAAGAGTTGATGAAAAACGCCGAAGAGTTGATTTTGGCGACAGACGAGGACCGCGAAGGCGAAGCTATCGCCTGGCATCTAGTAGAAGTCTTACAACCTAAAGTCCCTATCAAGCGGATGGTTTTCAACGAAATCACAAAAGAGGCGATTCAATCTGCAGTTGAAAATACTCGTGATTTGGATTATCACCTCATCGATGCACAAGAAACTCGTCGCGTATTAGATCGCTTGTTTGGCTATCGCCTTTCTCCAGTTTTATGGAAGAAAGTTATGCCTCGCATCTCTGCAGGTCGAGTGCAATCAGTAGCAACTCGTTTAATCGTTGAAAAAGAGCGCGAACGCATGGCCTTTATCTCATCTGCATGGTGGGATTTAGCTGCAGTCACAGCGCTAGGTTTTAATGCTCGCTTGCTCGAAGTAGAGGGAAAGAAAGTTGCAGCTACTTCAGATTTCGGTGCAGATGGTGCTGTGAAGGAAAAGTCACTCGCCAACATCCTCTTACTTGATGAAACAAGTGCACGGCACTTAGTCGAAAGTCTTTCAGCTTCGCCATTAATTGTTAAATCAATGGATGAAAGCCCGCGAACCGAGCGTCCAAAGCCACCTTTTACAACTTCAACGATGCAACAGGATGCAGGTAGCCGATTGGGTTGGGGCGCACAGATCACTATGCGAATCGCACAACGGCTTTATGAAAATGGCTATATCACGTACATGCGTACCGACAGCGTTAACTTATCTGGCCAGGCAATCACCGCTGCTCGCAATGCTGCAAAATCTTTGTACGGAGCTGACCATGTTGCCGATACTGCGCGAACATATCTTGGCAAGACAAAGAACGCTCAAGAGGCTCACGAAGCGATTCGCCCTGCCGGAGAGGTTTTCAAGACGCCAGGTGAGCTAGCGCCAGAGCTTTCTCGTGATGAGTTTGCATTGTATGACTTGATTTGGAAACGCACCGTTGCATCACAAATGGCAGATGCTAAGAAAATGCAGATGCGCGTGGACTTTGATGCACAGACAAATGATGGCAAGGCAACTATTTTTCGTGCTAACGGATCGGTGATTACATTTCCTGGATTCTTAGCTGCCTATGATGACATTGTCACAGAGGAAAATAAAGATGAAGAGAGTGAAGATAAAAGACTTCCAGCGATGACTTTGGGACAAAGTGTAAAAGTTAATGAGTACACATGTGAAGGCCATGAAACTAAACCACCTGCCCGTTATACCGAGCCAACACTTGTAAAGAAGTTAGAAGAGTTAGGCATTGGCCGGCCATCTACTTTTGCATCGATTATTCAAACTATTCAAGATCGTGGATACGTTTACAAACGTGGTCGTGCGTTGGTGCCAACTTTTCTTGCATTTTCAGTAACTGGCTTACTTGAAACACATTTTACGAAGTTGGTCGATTACGAATTCACTGCCAGCATGGAAGAAGATTTAGATAAAATCGCTACAGGTGAGGCTGGACGCGTTGATTGGTTGCGTGATTTCTTTTACGGAGTCGATGGCCAACCAGGACTCAATGAACTTTCTGCAGACCTTGGTGTCATTGATGCGCGCGCAACAAACACAATGAACCTATCTGACACTATTGAAATCCGTGTAGGAAGATATGGCGCATATTTACAGCAGAATCTGCCCGATGAAGAGCGTAAATTGGCCAATATTCCTGAGTCGCTAGCCCCTGACGAGCTAACACTTGCCAAAGCGATTGAATTATTAGAGGCACCATCAGGTGAGCGCGAATTAGGCGTTGATCCTGCAACAGGTTTTCCAGTAATTGCAAAGAGCGGCCGATTTGGTCCTTACATCACTGAGGTTTTACCGGTTATAGAGCCCGAGCTCACTGCATCTGGTAAAAAGAAACGCAAGAAAGCCGATGCGCCAAAAGCCAAGACCGCTTCACTGCTTTCAACAATGACATTAGATACTGTCACGTACGAAGACGCGCTACGGCTTTTATCACTTCCACGCACTCTTGGTACTAACTCTGCTGGCGATGAAATTACAGTTCAAAATGGTCGATACGGCCCGTACTTAAAGGCAGGCGTTGATAGCCGCACACTGACATCTGAGGATCAGTTATTTTCAATGACGTTAGACGAGGCACTCGAGATTTATTCAAAGCCAAAAGAGCGCCGTCGCGGTGTTGCTAAGCCTCCCGTTAAAGAGCTCGGAATCGATCCAACGAGTGAAAAGCCGTTAATAATAAAAGATGGTCGCTTTGGAATGTACGTGACCGATGGTGAAACTAATGCAACATTACGTCGTGGAGATACGGCAGAGGGAATGACTTTAGAGCGCGGCTTAGAGCTTTTAGCTGGACGGCGTGCATGGGAGGCTGAGAACGGACCTTCTCCTAAGAAATCTCGTAAAAAAGCAGCAAAGGCAGATACAAAGAAATCTGCTCCAACGCTGACTAAAAATACTGTTAAAAAAGGCAGTGTTAAGAAGGCTGCCAAGAAATCTGCAACAGGAGTCGTTAAAGATAAGTCGGATACCTCTTCGTCATAATGAAGATATTCCTAATATCGGCGCACGGCTTTAATTTAATTAAACTGCTTCCGACATTAGAGCCAGAGACAAATGAGATAACGGTTATCGGCTGTCCTAAAAGTATATTTGCCAAGAACGACAAGCAATATAGATTCATTCCAATTGGAAATCATGATAATTGCGGAGCATTCACCACTGAATTACTAGCTAATACCGCACTTTTAGAGACTTTAGAGGGTTGGATTATCTACGGTGATGATTCGACACTCTACGAAATAGCCCATAGCTCGTTGTCTGCAGAAAGGAAAATTGAAATTCTTCCGATTGGAAGTATTGAAGCACTCTCTGTAGTTGGTTCAAAGGCCGGATTTACTCAAGTCTCTAATAAATATAAATGGAAAGTCCCGCACAGCCTGGTATGTACATCTCCTGAAGATTTAAAACGCACCTCTACCACTTTCGGTTTCCCTTTTTATCTTAAGGCAGATCAGGGTGGTGGCGGCACCCAAGTGCGAAAAATTATCGACTCTGCCGCTCTTGCCGATATTCCAGAACACTGGTTTCCAGTAGTTATTCAAGAGGCCATAGAAGGCACTGAATGTGGTCTGGGAGCTTTTTTCTGGTACGGAGAACTGCGTTTTATAGATTTTGCCGATCAGCTTGAGGCGACGGAAAAATTAGGCCCTACATATAGGAGGAGAGTCTTTATCCCAGAGAGTTTTGATGCATTAGATTCTCTACAAGACATGGGGCGAGTTCTTGGAATCCATGGTTTTGTAAATGCCTCAACTATGTATGACCCACAGCGTAAGAGTTACTTTATCTTTGAAATGGATATGCGCCCGAATGCTTGGCATTTTCTATTTAGTAAACTTGGACACACGATTGGAGAGTTGACTCGTGAAACATCATCTCCTGAGGAGTTTCCACTCCTACCCATAATGCCCAACGGTTATGTCTATGTGCACATCATCAGCAGACATATTGGTCAGCTTCTTAACAAAAGATTGTGGCGCAAATACTGGTTGCTTGCACTTTCATCTAGGACCAAAAAAGCCAACGAGATTGTGATAGATCAGATTTCATTAGGGAGATATGTAGCGATGTTCGCGGTGAAAATCGCCTCAATAGTGTTGCCAGCACGGATGATTCAGGCGTTGCGCAAAAAGGGGATCGCCTACACGATTTACCAAGTATTAGCCAAAATCTCGCGATAAACGCGGTATTTATAGCCTTTTAGCCACACCAAGGCTGGAGATAGACTCACCCCCATGTCTAGAAATCTGCCGACACCATCAGCGCCGGCCCAAGATCAGACGCGAGGGGTATTGGCGATTCGGCCATTTCGAAAACTCTGGAACTCTATGGTTTTTTCCTCTTTAGGTGATTGGCTTGGATTATTAGCGACAACGGCTTTGGCTCAGCAATTATCGGGTGGTGATTATGCCAAAGCTAACTTTGCGATTGCCGGAGTCTTTATCGCGCGTTTACTCCCCGCGGTATTTCTGGGCCCAATTGCCGGAGTAATCGCCGACCGATTTGATCGACGTAAGTTGATGGTTACGTGCGATGTATTACGAACAGCGCTCTATATCTCCATCCCCTTAGCTCATTCATATATGTGGCTATACACAGCGACGATTTTGGTTGAGTGCGTAACGCTCTTTTGGTCGCCAGCAAAAGAGGCGTCGGTTCCAAACCTAGTTCCCCGAGAAAAATTAGAGTCTGCAAACCAGGTTTCCTTATTAGCGGCATACGGTACCGCCCCAATAGCGGCTTTAGTGTTTACATTTCTCTCACTTTTCACAAGTGCCTTTGTCGCATTGATTCCAGGCTTTAGTGCAACTGCAGTAGACGTAGCCTTATATGTAAATGCAGCAAGTTTTGCATTTGCGGCATTTACTATTTTTAATCTGCATGAGATTCCAAAAGGTGCAGCTGCTAAACATTCGGCCGATGTCGGAATAATGAAATCTCTCATTGAGGGTTGGAAATCTGTAAGTGGCTCAGCGATTATTCGTGGACTTGTCGTTGGAATGGTTGGTGCATTCATTGCCGCTGGAGCGGTTATTGGTTTAGCACGAACATTCGTTGGTGATCTCGGTGGCGGTGAAGCAGCATATGGAATTTTATTTGGTGCTGTTTTTACTGGTTTAGCAAGTGGCATCGCTTTTGGCCCAAAGGTGTTCGCTCAATTTTCACGTCGCAGATTATTTGGTGCATCACTTACGATTGCCGGCTTCTTTCTAGTCCTGCTAGCAGCGATCCCAAACCTAGTTCTAGCCGTTTTTATCGTGATTGCACTGGGAGCATTCAGTGGAATTAGTTGGGTTACAGGTTTCACGATGCTTGGCATGGAGGTTCAGAATGATCTCCGCGGCCGCACTTTCGCCTTCGTGCAAAGCCTGATCCGTGTTGTTTTAGTAGCTGTTTTGGCAGTTGCCCCACTTATAGCCGCCGCCGTCGGTCAGCATACGTTTAAGTTCCAAAATACACAGATAAGTTACAACGGTGCATCAGTAACAATATTCATCGCCGGATTAATCGCCACCCTTATTGGTGCAATCTCATATCGACAGATGAAAGATCGGCCAAATGTTTCATTATGGTCAGATATTGCAAATGCTCTAAAAGGAGAACTTGGCAGCATTACTGGCGCGCCTACCAAAGGAATATTTATTGTCTTTGAAGGTGGCGAAGGAATTGGTAAGTCAACCCAAAGTAGGCTCTTAAAACAATGGCTTGAGCAAGAAGGCGAAAGCGTTGTCTTATCCCGCGAACCCGGTGGCAGTGATTTAGGTGTTGAGATTCGAAAAATCCTTCTATCGCACTCGACAGGTGAAATCAGTCCTCGCGCTGAAGCGCTTCTCTATGCAGCAGACCGTGCACACCATGTTTTCTCTGTTATCCGCCCAGCTCTTGCCGCCGGACAAGTTGTCATTAGTGATCGCTACTTCGATTCATCAATCGCATATCAAGGAGCAGGGCGAATTTTAGAGCCAGGTGAGGTCGCTCGAATCTCTCGATGGGCCACTGAATCACTTTTCCCAACGCTGACAGTCATCATTGATCTACCAGCAGAGATTGGCTTGGCTCGCTTAAAGAGCAAAGATCGCTTGGAATCTCAACCGCTAGCCTTCCATGAGAGAGTGCGTCAAGAGTTTTTACAGTTGGCACTGCTTGATCCTGAAAGATATTTTATTGTCGATGGCAATCAATCGATTGAAGATATACATACCGATGTGATCGAGCGAGTCAGTCAGATTCAAACTTTAAAGCGCAACGCCCGCGAAGATCGAGGTAATTTGCTACTCCGTCCAATTCGAGCAGTAAATAAGGCAGTTAGATCGACTGCATCTAAAACCTCAACAAGTGCGACTAATGCAGTTCGAAGTGTCACAAAGAAATCTCCAGCTAAAAAGAAAACGGCTACAAAGAAAACGGCTACAAAGAAGTGAGTGTTTTCGATAATTTAGTTGGACAAGAGCACGTCATTGATATTGTTAAGAAAGCAGTGGCGGCTACCCGTAGCGAAGATGCTTATGGCGATATTTCAAGCCAAGAGATGACACATGCTTGGGTTTTTACTGGCCCTCCTGGATCTGGTCGATCAAGTGCTGCAATCGCATTTGCTCAAGCCCTCGTCTGCTCCACTAATGGCTGCGGTACATGTAAGGCATGTCGAAGCGCTTCGAGCGGCGCCCACCCCGATGTTGAAATCATTCGCACTGAGGGACTTTCGATAAAAATCGATGAGGTCCGCGAACTATTAACTCGCGTTGCTTGGGCACCATCAATGGGTGGCTGGCGTGTAGTTGTGATGGAAGATGCTGATCGTCTCACCGAATCTGCGGCCAACGCTCTTTTGAAGGCGATCGAAGAGCCTGGCAACCGAACGGTTTGGTTGTTGTGTGCACCAACGCTTCACGATGTGCTGCCGACTATTCGTAGTCGCTGCCGCCACGTGCAACTAGTCACGCCATCGACACAAGCTGTCGCGCAAGTTCTCCAGAATCGAGATGGAATCTCCCCAGTGATGGCCGACTTTGCTGCACGAGTTAGTCAAGGCCATATTGGTCGAGCTCGGTATTTGGCTACCAATGAGTCAGTGCGAAATACGCGAACCACAATCATGAAGCTCCCACTGACCCTTAAGGGAATTTCATCGGCCTTCGCCGCCGCACAAACACTCATTGACTTAGCCACCGAGCAAGCAAATAGTGAATCTGAAGAGCGTAACCAAAGTGAGATTGATGATCTCTCTCTTGCCTATGGCAAAGGCGCTACTGGTCGCGGTATGGCAACAGGTGCAAGCAAGGCAATCAAAGAGCTTGAGAAGGAGCAAAAGACTCGTAGTACGCGCATGGTGCGCGATGGCCTTGATGCCGCACTACTGGATATCGCAACTTTCTATCGGGATGTAATGATGGTTCAAGCAGGCAGCAATGATTCATTGATTAATAAAGAGTTAGAGCACCAAATCACAACGTATGCCCATAACACTAAAGCACATACAACAATAAACAAGATCAACGCCATCATGAGCGCGCGCATTAATTTAAATCACAACGCTGCACCATTGTTAACAATCGAAGCACTTATGTGCGTTCTTGCTCGTTAATACTTGTGGAAAAAGACTCTGCCTAAACTTATGAAGTTGCGATTCGGAGCCAAGAGATACAAGTTTCTTGTTATGGCAATTTCCACAATACTTCTTCTTGCTGGTTGTGGGACAACTAAGGCCGAACCATTTCCAACTGCTAGCAATGACACATCTGCGCTAAATTGGAAGACATGTAATGGCAATTTCCAATGCGCAACCTTGCAAGTTCCAATTGATTACAGCGATGCTTCTTTGGGCACCTTTGATATCGCTGTGCTGCGATACCGAGACCCAAACCAACACGATCGCATCGGATCATTAGTGATTAATCCAGGTGGCCCCGGCGTAAGCGGAATTGAATATGCATTAAATGCCGAGTACATCCTGAACCCCGAGATTCTTGAGCGCTATGACATTGTCGGCTTTGACCCACGTGGAATTGGGCAATCCAGCGCTATCCACTGCCTAAATGCCACTGAGCAAGATGCAAGCTTTGCAAGTGATCCAAAGCCCGATAACGACGCCGAATTTGCACTAGCACTCACCGATACCCAAGATTTTATTGATAAATGTGTCGCCAATACCCAGCACCTGCAGTATTTTTCTACTGAAAATACCGCCCACGATATGGATCTATTGCGGCAAAACCTTGGTGATTCAAAACTCAATTACATGGGATTTTCTTATGGAACATACCTTGGAACTCTGTACGCACAACAGTTTCCTAATAATGTAGGTCGCTTTGTATTAGATGGCGCAATAGATCCATCAATCCCCGTTGAAGAGCAGTCACTTATACAAGCGGTGGCTTTTGACAAAGCTCTCACTAACTTTATTAAGGACTGTCATAACCATAAAAACTGCCCACTGCCTATACATGCAACCGGCGAATTCTTCACCGAGTTATTTAATAGCGTTGCAGCAAAACCACTCACCATTACTGGTGAAGAATCACCACGACTCATCACTGAAGGGTTAGTTGTTACAGGAACAGCGGCCGCACTGTATGACGATGTAGCGGGGTGGCCTTTGTTGCGCACAGCTATAGCACAAGCAAAAGCCGGGGATGGAACTGATTTTGCTAAGTTGGCAGATGGATACAGTGGTCGAAATAGCGATGGCACCTATATCGATAATCAAAACGATGCCAATATTATTATCGACTGTCTTGATTGGCCCAATACCCAAACAAATGCTGAAATTCGTAAGGCAGCTACAAAATTTACAAAAGCCGCTCCAGTTTTCGGCCCATATGTAGCCTTTAGCCAGATCACATGCAATCTACTCAATCAAACATTGGGTGCAACCCAAATCCCTACTAATCAAAAACTGCTCCAGATCAATCCAACTAATCCCGTCTTAATCGTGGGTACGACCCAAGATCCAGCCACACCTTATGCATGGGCTAGAGCGCTAAAAAACTACATAGTTGGCTCTGGCTTAATAACTCTTCAAGGTGAAGGCCACACTGGTTACGGACGCGGCTCGGCCTGCACTGATGACGCTGTAGATACTTATCTGACAAGTGGTCAGCTTCCAGCACAGGACATTACCTGCAGGTGAGGCATTTTTTCAGGCTGACTGTGAACGCATATTTCTAAATAAACCGAACACTAACAATAGGATATTAGTTATGAATCAGCAGGAGCTAAAAGCTCTGATTAATATCCTCCAACCAATTATTTATGGTGACGTAGAAACGCGTTCACAACTTCAAGAAGCGGGGATTAACGTCACAAGAAGTGATTTCTATTCAGAAATTCCTACGGTAAATGAGATTTATAATGCAAAAAAAGGTCCTGACTTAAGTCGTATTTTTCCACCTAATCAAGAAATGTTGAATTTTCTAGAGAGACTCGAGTCTTTTGCGATTGAATTTGATCCTCCTCGAGTGACTGAAAATGAAACTGAATACTTTTGGGAGAATTCACAATTTTCATATTCTGATGCTCTTGCTTACTATTGTATGATTCGACTTCTTAAGCCGAATAATATTTTGGAAATTGGCGGGGGCTACTCAACACTAATTGCTAAAATGGCAGTTGAAAAAAATCAACTTGGAACGATCAAAGTTATAGAGCCGTATCCGAGAAATTTTCTTCGAAACTTAGAAGGAATAGAACTTGTTATGACACCGTTCCAAGAGATAGATAGCGAATCATTAGCTAAAACTCTTGTCGATGGTGACCTAGTGTTTATTGATTCGACACATTCGGTAAAATTTGGATCAGAGGTTCTCAATATTTATTTAGATTTTCTGCACCTTATCCAACATAGTTGTTATATTCATGTTCATGATGTTTATTTGCCTAATCCATTGCCTGTCGAATATATGATTGAACATCAGATCTTTTGGGGAGAACAATATTTACTGTATTCCTATTTACTCAACAATCCACGGACAAGAGTCCTTTATGGCTCGGGCTATCACGCAAAACACAACCCTCAAATTCTTGAAAAGTTAATGGGGGGTAAATTCGGATCCGGAGGGGCTAGTTTTTGGTTTGAACAGTCTGCCGGAGCCCCCAAATAGCACCACACAGAGCTTTAAAATAGAGGTAGAGCCGGCAGGGGAGCAAGTAAAAATGCCTGCTACGTCAAGGTAATCCCGACCCCGCGGTGGTAAAGAGCACCCCTTTCCATAGGGCAAGATTTACCCATGCGCTTAGACCATGTCTCATATGTAACTTCCCATGATCAGTTAGCCGACACAGTTCAACGCCTAGGTTCGCGCCTCGGCAGCACATTCGTCGATGGTGGGGTTCACCCAAGGTTTGGAACTAGAAACTTCACATTACCTTTACAAAATGGTCACTACATCGAAGTTGTGTGCCCACTTGATCATCCAGCATCTGATGCATCGCCATTTGGTAAAGCAGTATCGCGCCGTGCAGCTGAAGGTGGAGGTTGGCTCACATGGGTCGTTGCAGTTGATGATGTCGCGCCGATCGAAACACGTTTAGGCCGTCAAGCAGTAGATGGTCACCGAACAAAACCAGATGGAACCGATATTCGTTGGAAGCAGATTGGAGTTTTAGGAACACTCGAAGATCGCCAACTTCCATTCTTTATCGAGTGGATTGAAAATCATCACCCATCAACTGACGGAAAAGCAGTAGCAACAATCGTAAAGATTGAAATCGCCGGAAGCGAAGAAGTCATCTCTAACTGGCTTGGATCAGATACAGCACAAGCTCTAGGCGATAACGTGGAGGTGGTTTGGTTAACACCTGCCGACAATGATGGAGAAAGTGGAATTGTTGCAGTTCACCTGTCGACTCCAAATGGAGTAGTTCG
>WLOR01000044.1 GCA_009699165.1 Actinomycetota bacterium
CCATTAACCAAGCCAACTGTTGAGACTGTGACCGAACGTGCACTGATTCCTAAACCATCAGGATTTGGATCGGTAATATTTCGAACCGAACGCATAACAGCGTTGTAGTTGGCAAGAGGCTCACCCATGCCCATGAAGACAATATTAGAAAGACGAGTAGGTCCACCTGGTAGCTCACCATTTGCACAAGCCCGGGCGGCGGCAACAATCTGTTCTGTAATTTCCCCGGCGCTTAAGTTGCGAGTAAGGCCGGCTTGGCCTGTTGCACAGAATGGACAGTTCATTCCGCATCCAGCTTGAGATGAGATACAAACAGTTACACGATCGGTATATCGCATTAAAACGCTTTCGACTAACACACCATCGTGGAGCTTCCATAAATCTTTGCGAGTCATTCCATCATCACATGTTACAGAGCGAACAAGCTCGATAAGTTTTGGAGTCAGCGCATCGGCAATACTCTGACGTATCTCGGCAGGTATATCGCTCCACGTTTGAGGATCATCGGATAGATGTGAAAAATAATGTGTCGCAACTTGAGTTGCGCGAAAAGCGGGAAGACCCATCTCTTTTGCAACTTCGCGCCGCTCGGCAGGTGAGTAGTCAGCTAAGTGCTTAGGCGTTTTTTTACGTTGTACGGGTTCATCAAATACTAAATTTATCTCGGGTTTACTCATAACCAATTCTTCACTAACTCGAGTGCTAACCAAAGAGCTGGCGCAGAGATAAGAACTGAATCCAAGCGATCGAGCATTCCACCGTGACCAGGTAAAAGTGATCCCATATCTTTAAGGGCCAAATCCCGTTTCATCGCACTTTCAATTAAGTCGCCACATGTTGCAGTAAAGACAATCATTAAACCTGCCACTGCGCCGATCCACCAGTGCATTGTCATAATGTATTTAAACGCGAGCACTCCACCGATTACGGTAAAAATTAGTGAGCCCGCAAGGCCTTCCCAGCTCTTCTTTGGAGAGATTTTTGGGGCCATCGGATGTTTCCCAATGAGAACTCCAACAATGTATCCAAATGTGTCGTTGCAAGAGACAAGAACTACAAAGGTCATCACGCGCTCAAACCCAGTGCTGGTACGGGCAAGCAGGATCAGAAAGCCGCCTAAGAACGGTAGATACAAAAGCGAAAATGTGGTTGCGGTTGCACTTGCCACAAAGCCTTCAGGGCCTTTTGTAAGCAGCTGTATAAGAAGAATGGGAATCGCGATTGCCGTACCCACGGCAAGACCTGCTACCCCGCCCTCCCATGCGGCATAAGAGAGCGCAATGGAAGCGATTATCAATGCATTGATAGATAGGTATGTGCCTCTAGCGCTAAAAGCGCGAACGATCTCGCGAATACCAAGCAAAACTGCCACCGCTACAACAACGGCGAATACTTCGCGGTGATATGCCAAAGCAAACCAGATCAGTGCAATCAATGACAATGAGACGGCAATTGAAGGCAGGAGTTTGCGTCCTGCCCTTTTGTTAATCGCCTCGTTGATTGAATGTATATCAGACATAGATATGTGCCCCTAGATTTCTAGGAGTTCGGTCTCCTTGTGCTTAAACATTTCATCGACCTGGGCAACGTGATCTGCTGTAATTTTCTCTAACTCTTTTTCTCCGCGCGCAACATCATCCTTGCCAACGTCGCCATCTTTTTCCATCTTTTCAATAGCTTCTTTTGCAGTACGGCGAATATTGCGGATAGAAATCTTTGAATCTTCAGCCTTGCTTTTAACTAATTTGATGTACTCCTTGCGACGCTCCTCGGTAAGTTGAGGGAAATTGATTCGGATAAGTCCACCATCACTCGATGGATTCACACCTAAATCAGAGTCACGAATAGCCTTTTCAATACTAGGCATTGCTCCTTTATCAAATGGGGCAATTGTTGCCATCCGGGCCTCAGGGACTTGAATGGATGCAAGTTGCGAGAGCGCTGTGTATGTCCCGTAGTAATCGACCATGATTTTATTAAATAGCGATGGGTGGGCTCGACCTGTTCGGATAGATGCAAAATCATCTTTCGCGACCTCTACGGCTTTACCCATTTTTGTGTCGGCATCCTTGAGAACGCTTGCTACATCTGACATCGCTACTCCTTTATTAAATCGACCTGCAAATCGCTAGTGGTGATTCTATATTAAGAAGAGTGATTTAGATTACTGAGCAAAAATCAGCGTCGTTAAAGGGTTTTATCGCAAAATGGCGCTGGCACTCACTACTTGCATTCAATGCTCCAATTCGAAGGAGTAGTTTCTCTTGTACAGATTGATCGGAGAGATATTCAGTGTTTCAAGTACGTATTCATGGTCGCGGTGGTCAGGGAGTAGTTACTGCCGCCGAACTATTGGCTCAGTCAGCATTCGATGAAAAGAGATTTGCTCAAGCATTTCCGAGTTTTGGATCTGAACGAACTGGAGCACCAGTTGTAGCATTTTGTAGAATCGCAGATTTTGAAATTCGAGTACGCGAACCAATCATGTTTCCAGATGCAATTATCATTCAGGACTCTACTTTGATTAAACAAGTTGATCTATTTGCAGGATTAAAAAACGATGGCTACGCATTAATCAACTCAACCCGAACATTTGAACAGCTTGGGATTGCAGAGTTTGCAGATCTAAATCCGCGTTTCATTACCGTTCCAGCAACTGCAATGGCTATGGAGCACTTAGGCCGACCTGTTCCTAATGCAGTTCTCCTTGGCGCATTTGCTGCACTCACTCAGGTTGTTTCCCTGCACTCGGTTACCGATGCTATAAATGAGAAATTTAAGCCGAAGGTAGCTGCTGGCAACTGTGCAGCCGCAACTGCCGCTTATGAATATGTGCTTGCGATGGTAAGTGCCAATGCTTAGACAAGTTGAAGGCTCAAAGGCAGTTGCAGATACCGTTGCCGCATGTCGACCACAAGTAATATGCGCCTATCCGATTTCTCCGCAAACACATATTGTTGAGGGATTAAGCCAGCTTGTTAAAAATGGTGAACTCCAAAACTGTGAATTTATAAACGTTGAGTCTGAGTTCGCTGCAATGTCAGTTGCAATCGGAGCAAGTGCAACCGGTGCGCGCACATATACAGCGACTGCGAGTCAAGGACTTCTCTATATGGTCGAGGCGGTATTTAACGCCTCGGGTCTGGGTCTACCGATAGTCATGACAGTTGCTAACCGGGCAATCGGAGCCCCTATCAATATTTGGAACGACCATAGTGATTCAATGTCTCAGCGTGATTCAGGTTGGATTCAAATCTACGCCGAAACTAATCAGGAGGCCGCTGATTTACACGTGCAGGCCTTCAGAATTGCTGAAGAGTTATCCCTACCCGTCATGGTCTGCATGGATGGATTCATATTGACTCATGCCTACGAGCGAGTCGATGTTGCAGAACAAGAGCAAGTGGATCAATTCTTGCCGCCCTATGCTCCGCGTCAAATCCTTGATCCAAGTAATCCAGTATCCATCGGTGCGATGGTTGGACCAGAGGCCTTCACCGAAGTGAAGTACATGGCGCATATGAAGACTCTCAGTGCCCTAGCTGTAATTCCAAAGGTTGCTAAGGATTTTGAAATCATCTTTGGTCGTAGCTCTGGCGGATTGATTCGTCGTCATAAAACTCTAGGCGCACAAACTATTGTTATCGCATTAGGTTCGGTGCTCGGAACAATTAAAGATGTTATAGATGAGATGGTCGCTGCCGATATTGCAATTGGTGTATTAGGCATCATCGCTTTTCGTCCGTTTCCGACGACAGAAGTACGCGAAGCGCTCTCACAGGCAAAGCGAGTAATAGTTTTAGAGAAGGCTTTCCAAGTCGGAGTTGGTGGAATAGTCATTGACAATGTCCGTGAAGCACTCAGAGGTACTAATACAGCGGCTTACACAGTAATAGCAGGTCTAGGTGGTCGGCCAATAACAAAGCAGTCATTGCGTTCATATTTCGATAAGGCAGTCAATGACCAAGTTGAAGAGTTAACTTTCCTCGATCTCGATAAGGATTTAGCAGATGCCGAACTCGCGCGAGAGGCAGGCAGATAGATGTCGACGACACCGATTAAGTTTTACCAAGTTGGAAGTTTCGCCGTTGGCAACCGACTGCTATCAGCCGATGACAGATCAATTCAATCCGATCCAGATCGCACTAACGCCCTCACATCTGGCCACCGTGCATGCCAAGGTTGTGGAGAAGCACTCGGTGCAAGGTATGCCCTCGATGCTGCGATGCGCGCTACTAATGAGAAAATAATCGCGGTCAATGCAACAGGCTGTCTTGAGGTTTTCTCTACTCCCTACCCTGAATCTTCTTGGCGCATCGCATGGCTGCATTCGCTCTTTGGTAACGCACCTGCGGTTGCAACCGGCGTTGCCGCTGCCCTTAAGGCGCAAGGAAAAAGCGATATCCGCGTCATTGGACAAGGTGGCGATGGGGCTACTGTGGACATTGGCTTTGGCGCACTCTCTGGAATGTTTGAACGCAACGATGATGTTCTCTATATCTGTTATGACAATGAGGCATACATGAATACGGGTGTGCAGAGATCGGGCGCAACTCCCCCAGCTGCCCGAACCGCCACCACGCAGGCAGTTGGAGAAAATCCAGGCAACGTATTTGGTCAGGGTAAGAACCTGCCACGCATCGCGATGGCCCATGAGATTCCATACGTTGCAACGGCAACGGTCGCAGATTTGCGTGACCTAGAAGCAAAAGTGACTAAGGCGATGAGTTTTCGCGGAGCGCGCTACATACATGTTTTGGTCCCTTGCCCACTTGGTTGGGGATCGGCATCGTGTGACACCATCAAAATTGCTCGCTTAGCAACTCAATCTGGATTGTTTCCGGTCTTTGAAGCAGAACATGGTGAAGTTGTGGCATCCACTGCTATTCGACATCGTGTTGATGTTGAAGAGTATTTGAAACTGCAAGTTCGTTACTCGCATCTATTTTCGCCAAAACGCCGCGACGATGTAATCACCCATTTACAAAGTATCGCTGATAAAAATATCGCTCGCTATAACTTAATTTCTGATGAAAGCGCATCCTCATAATGGAAAAACCCTTTGCCATAACTCTCTCAGTTAACTCATCTCTTGCAAACCACACTGGTTCGTGGCGCGTAGAAAAACCCGAATACGTTCATCGGATGCCACCTTGCAACAATGCATGCCCTGCGGGTGAAAATATTCAAAACTGGTTATATATCGCCGAAGATGGATCTTATGAAGCTGCTTGGCGTGCGCTGATTGCCGAAAATCCATTTCCAGCAATTATGGGCCGTGTCTGCTATCACCCTTGTCAGAGTGTCTGTAACCGTGCAGAGCTAGATGAGGCCGTAGGGATTAACTCAGTTGAGCGCTTCTTGGGAGATCACGCAATTGAAAAGGGTTGGAAAATCCCAGCCCCGGCGATTGAATCTGGCCACAAAGTTTTGGTAATCGGCGCTGGACCCGCAGGATTATCTGCGGCTTATCACTTACGTAGCATGGGCCATACGGTGATCGTCCGAGATGCAACACATGCCCCGGGCGGAATGATGCGATATGGAATTCCAAAGTACCGCCTGCCCCGTGAAGTCTTAGATGCAGAGATAGATCGCATTAAAGACATGGGTGTCATCTTTGAGATGAATACACGTGTCGATGATGTGCACGAAGCGCTCAACGAGGGTTTCAGCGCAGTATTTTTAGCGATAGGTGCACAGTTAAGTAAGCGTGCATATATCCCAGCAAGTGAGGCTGCGCGAATACTTGATGCAATTACAGTTTTGCATGATGTTGAAGATGGCAATCAACCACTTCTGGGACGAAAAGTCGTCGTCTATGGTGGTGGAAATACAGCAATGGACGTGGCTCGAACAGCCAAACGTCTTGGCGCCGAAGAGGCGATCATCGTGTATCGGCGCACCCGCGATAAAGCACCAGCCAACGATGAAGAGATTACAGAGGCGCTCGAAGAGGGAATCTTGGTCAAGTGGCTATCAACAGTTAAGCATGCGGGTGAAAACTCTCTGCAGATTGAAAAAATGGCGTTGGATGCCGATGGATTTCCGCAGCCAACAGGTGAGTTTGAGACACTTGAGGCCGATTCGCTGATTTTGGCGTTAGGTCAAGAGGTGGATTTTTCACTCTTAGGAAATAGTGCGGACTTAGATACCAAAGATGGCCTCATGCCAGTTGATTCAACCATGATGACAAGCCACCCAGGAATCTTTGCAGGTGGCGACATGATTCCCGCTGATCGCACAGTGACAACAGGTGTTGGCCATGGAAAGAAAGCTGCACGAAATATCGATGCTTGGCTACGCAAAACAAGCTTTGAGAAAATCGAGAATAAAGACATCGTTACATTCGACCAACTCAATACGTGGTACTACACCGATGCACCGCATGTAGTTCGTGAACGGTTAGAGGCAACACGTCGAGCTAAGGACTTCTCTGAGGTCGTCAAGGGCTTAGATGAAAGTAATGCCTTATATGAAGCCCGGCGCTGTATGTCTTGTGGCAACTGTTTTGAGTGCGACAACTGTTTTGGAGTGTGTCCAGATAATGCAATCATAAAATTAGGACCCGGAAAGGGCTTTGAGATTAATCTGGATTACTGTAAAGGATGTGGGATCTGCGTTAGCGAATGTCCATCAAGTTCGATTGTTATGGTGCCCGATAAGTAGTTTTGTAAGCTGAGAATTAATTTACTAACGTACCGATTGTTTCTCCACGAACAGCGCGACCAATATTTCCATTTTCCATAAGATCGAAAATTACTATCGGAAGTTTATTTTCACGACAAAGTGCGAACGCTGCAGCATCTGCAACGGCTAGTGATTTAGATAAGACTTCATCGTAAGAGATGCTCTCGTACTTTGTTGCATGAGGATCCTTCTTTGGATCTGCGCTATAAACACCATCAACGCCACTCTTAGCAAGTAGTAGTGCTTCTGCACCGATTTCGAGTGCACGTTGGGCTGAAACTGTATCGGTTGTAAAATATGGCATTCCAGCACCCGCACCGAATATGACAACGCGACCTTTTTCTAAATGGCGAATTGCGCGAAGCGGAATATATGGCTCTGCAACTTGTCCCATTGTTATCGCGGTCTGCACGCGTGTTTGTACGCCCTCTTTTTCAAGAAAATCCTGCAACGCTAGACAGTTCATTACCGTGCCAAGCATTCCCATGTAATCGGCGCGCGAGCGATCCATGCCACGTTGCTGTAGTTCGGCTCCACGGAAATAGTTTCCACCACCGACAACTATCGCTACCTGTACGCCAGAACGGGCGACATCGGCGATCTGCTTTGCAATATCTTGCACGACATCGGGATCAACACCGATGCCTTTAGCGCCTCCAAAAACTTCACCAGAAAGTTTAAGGAGCACCCTCCGATACGTTCCTCGTGTACCGGGCATGAGTGCTCCTTTTAAACTAGTCGTTGGCTGGTTAAATCTTAAAGGTTAGATCCTTAAAGCCTATTGACCCACGCGGAAGCGATGGAACGCCTTAACAGCCGTTCCTGCCTCATCGAGAATCTGCTTAACAGTCTTCTTGGCATCCTTGGCAAATGACTGCTCGATAAGTGAAACTTCCTTAACGAAGCCAGTGACTCGACCTTCAACGATCTTAATAAGCGAAGCCTCAGGCTTGCCCTCTTCGATTGCAGTCTCGTGTGCAATGCGGCGCTCATTTTCAATGAGCTCTGCAGGGACATCTTCACGATTAACAAACTGAGGCGCAAAAGCTGCGATGTGCTGCGCAATATCTTTTCCAACTTCGCCAGCATCTTTTGCTAACTGAACAAGCACGCCTACCTGTGGAGGTAGATCTGGGCTTGTGCGGTGTAGATAGATTCCCACTGGTGAGTCCTTAAGGACTGCGATTCGGCGAACTTCAATCTTTTCACCGAGCATCGCATTGGCCTCATCAATAACAGATTGAACAGTGCTTCCGCTTGCCATAGTTGATGCAAGAAAGGCATCGACAGAGTCTGACTGTGCATTTTGAAGATGTGCGAGTAGCTCATCGGCAAGTGCAACAAAGCGATCACCCTTGGCGACGAAGTCAGTCTCGCAGTTGAGTTCTAGCATCACGCCGAGATTTCCCTCGACCTTTGCAACAACTGCACCATTAGACGTTAGACGACCTTCGCGCTTAGTAACTCCCTTGAGCCCTTTAACGCGGATGATGTCGATGGCCTTGTCATAATCGCCTTCAGCCTCATCGAGTGCCTTTTTGCAATCAAGCATTCCGGCAGCAGTTGCTTCGCGAAGTCTCTTTACATCTTCAGCTGTATATGCAGCCATGGAAACTACTCTCCCTCTACTGGTGTTACAGCTTCAGCGACAGGTTCAGCGACAACGGCTGTGGTCACACCTTGAGCTGGAACCTCGGATACAGCAACATCACTTGTTGGCTCAACTACTGGCTCTGATACGCCAGCAATCTCTTTCTCCCAATCAGCAAGAGGCTCACCTGCAGCAACTTCTGCAACTACATCTGACTTTGTCTCCTCTTTAACTGTTGCAGAGCGTGCGGCTAGACCAGCAACGATTGCATCGGTGATAACGCGAGTAAGTAAGCCGATTGAACGGATTGCATCGTCGTTACCAGGAATCTTGTAATCAACTTCATCTGGATCGCAGTTTGTATCCAAGATTGCAATAACTGGAATTCCAAGCTTCTTAGCTTCCTGAACTGCTAAGTGCTCTTTCTTTGTATCGACAACCCAAATTGCTGAAGGCAACTTAGTCATGTGGCGGATACCGTCAAGGTTCTTAAAGAGTTTTTCGCGTTCACGGCGAAGCATCAAGAGTTCTTTCTTAGTGAGCAGTAAATCATTTGTGTTCTCGAGAGCTTCGAGCTCCTTAAGGCGCTGAATACGCTTGTATACAGTTGGGAAGTTAGTAAGCATTCCGCCTAACCAACGCTCTGTCACAGTTGGCATGCCAACGCGTGCAGCTTGCTGAATGATTGGCTCGTGTGCTTGCTTCTTTGTTCCAACAAATAAAATATGTCCGCCCTTTGCGACGGTGTCTTTTACAAACTCATATGCATTATCAATGAGTGCAAGTGACTGTTGGATATCGATAATGTAGATGCCGTTGCGCTCTGTGAAAATAAAGCGCTTCATCTTTGGATTCCATCGACGAGTCTGGTGTCCGAAGTGGACTCCGCTGTCGAGGAGTTCTCGCATTGTTACAACTGCCATGGCAGGTTACTCCTTCTTGGTTTTTTATCGCATGCGCGAAAAAACCGCTCGGTTGTGGCTTAACTACTTGTTAGGCCCGTCGCACTGAGATTCATCGACCGAATAAACGGACCGAGATGATTCACCAACCAAAAGGTTAGGCAGTGCTGAGATGTCACCATCGGATTGCTCCGCTGGTGCAGGCGCTATCTTACCTGAGGTGTTAGCGCTGATTTACCGCCCGATGAGGCGTAAAAGACCCCACATGGTGATTCGGAAAATAGCCTCGCCTGCAATGGAGATAGACATCTTGCTAGTTCCTTGCACCCGTTCAATAAAGGTAATTGGCACTTCTCTAATCGTGCCTGCCCGAGATAGTGCGCGCCGGGTCATTTCAATTTGAAAGCAATACCCCTCGCTTTTTATCGAAGGCAGATCCATTCTGCCCAGTAGCCCTGCGTCGTAAATTCGAAAACCCGCTGTGGCATCTTTTACACCCAGCGATAGAAGTGCATTTGCATAGAAGTTCGCCCCACGTGAGAGGTATTCACGAAATCGACTCCAGTTCTTGGTGGCGCCGCCCTTTGTCCAGCGCGATCCAATTACAAGCTCACTACTGCCAATCGACTCCATCATGACAACTAAATCACCAACCTGGTGCGAACCATCTGCATCCATCTGGATAATCTTGGAGTACCCGCGCTCAAGTGCCATAGCAAAACCAGTTCGATACGCACTTCCTAAGCCCTGTTTACCGGACCGAGAAAAAACCTCAACACCTAAGGATCTGCACAGCTGCGCTGTTCCATCAGGTGATCCGTCATCGATGATCAAAATGTCGACAGCAAGTTTTTTTAACTCATGCAGCAATGAGCCGATGCTCTCAAACTCGTTATATGTCGGGATGACCACGATTGAAGGGTTAGGCACGTGGATGTGCCTGCTTAAAAACCTTTTGCAAACGCTCGCTGGACACATGGGTATAAATCTGAGTTGTGGCAAGCGAGGCATGACCCAAAATCTCCTGCACGGTTCGCAGGTCTGCGCCACCTTCGAGCAGATGGGTTGCCGCCGAGTGACGGAGTGCGTGTGGACCCATTCGCTCGATGCCTTCAACTGCCGATAGCGCTTCATAGACAACCGTGCGCACAGTTCGCTGATCTATTCGCTTTCCGCGAGCGCCTAAGAAAACTGCTTGACCGGAATCTGGTTTGAGCAAAGATTCACGAGCCCCTTCTATCCAATGCTCAAGCGCCTTGACTGCGTGCTTGCCCATTGGAATCATCCGCTCCTTATTGCCCTTACCCAAGACCCGAATCGTGTGGCGAGTGTAATCAATGTCGCCGAGATCTAATCCGCACAACTCGGCGACTCTAGCGCCGGTTGCATAAAGGAGTTCGAGCATCGCTGCATCTCTTAGTGCGATTGGAGTATTTTCCTCGCCCGCTCGAGAAGCCATGGACTCCATCGCAGTTTGAGCCTCGTGAACCTCTAAGACTCCAGGAAGTCTCCGATGCGCCTTGGGTGAGACCAAACTTGCGCCGACATCTTTGGAAAGGTAGCCGTTTTTAGATGCCCACTGGGTAAATAGTCGGATAGAGGTCGCTCGACGAGAAAGAGTTGTGCGAGCTCCCCCTTTCACGGCCTGATTAGCCAGCCACGAGCGAAGGTGAGAAAGCTCTAAAGCCGAAATCTCACTGACACCAAGTGCTTCCAGATGCAGCAATAAAGAGGATAAATCCCCCATGTACGCCCTAATGGTGTGGATGGAAAGGTTGCGCTCGATCTCAAGGTGGCGCTGAAAGCGCGTGATAAGTGCTTCGAACTGTGGGCTCAACTCGGTGCTCATAGATCAAGGCTACCCCCTGACTATTCCTGTGATACCTACTTAATGCAATGTGCTTGCAATATCTCACGATGTGGAAATTTGACCAGTCACTAACCAAAAACCGTAGCCAATCACGCTCAAATGTCGGCGCTAATGGCTACTTTAACCCAAGTTAAATTCTAATTGAGCATGAGAAGGGTTGGCCATGTTTTTCCCCTATGTGAGCGAGTTCTTGGAGTATTTAAGCCAGAAAGAGCTCACGCTCGATGAAATCATGGCCCATGTCGTGATCGAAACGCTTTCCCCACTCAAAGCTACGTCGGCCTTCATCTCTGAGTTAAATAGCAACAACCAAGTCTCATACGTAACACGTTACGGAATCGAACAGACCTCTGCTGAGCCTTATCCAATTCTCTATAGTCTCAATGATCGATATCCCATTACAGATGCCATTAGAGATAGAAGCACTGTCTGGATCAACACTTTGCCACAGTGGCCAGATGATTATCCACTTCTCAAGGACTTACCGTACACAAATGGTGAGAAAAGTTTTATCTGCTTCCCCATCGAAAAGCGCGGTACACCAGTTTCGGTATTTGGAATTTTCTGCGATCCGGTTATCCAGCCCGATACCGAGATTGAATCATTCTTAAAATCTATCGGAAATCTCTTATCACTCTACATCTATCGCTATTTGGATCTACACCCAGACAAGCGAGCATTCACGTATAAACATACGATTGAATCCAATGGAATCTCTCACGCAAAACTAACAGAGCGACAAAGAGTTATTCTGCGAATGATGAGTGAAGGTCGTACTAATACATCAATCGGTGAGATTCTTGGCTACTCCGAATCCACCATAAGACAAGAAACGATAAAGATTTTCGCAAAATTAGGATGCCACGGTCGTCGCGAGGCTTCTCAGCTCTATTTAGAAAACCTACAAAATACACCTGAGTACAAGTAAATAACTAAGGATTTAACCCTTGGCGAAGCAAACCGAAAGTCAATGCATCTTCCAAAGCCATAGCCGAGGCGGCGATTACGTTTTCATGAAC
>WLOR01000045.1 GCA_009699165.1 Actinomycetota bacterium
CATTGACCGTAGTTGCGCCATCCAAATATTTAGCTTCAAAATCATAAAATTCAAACTTACTATCGATCACAATTTCACCGACTACTGAAGCAGTGAGCGTCCCGTTGTTTTCAAGGACTGCGCATTCAATCTCGCGCCCATCAATAGCTTTTTCAATCATCACCTTTCGATCAAAGGTGAATGCATCGTGCAAAGCTGCTTCTAACTCTTGCAGCGATTTAACCTTATGCGTGCCTCGGCTTGAACCGCCGCGAGCAGGTTTTACAAAGGATGGGTAGGAGGTTTCATCTATTTTTGAGCGCCAATCATTTTTTGTGACTGTCACGCCATCGGCAACATGTATGCCAGCTGCTGAAAAAATAATCTTGGAGAAAGACTTATCCATCGCCGCCGCCGATGCCATCACACCACTGCCGACATATGGGATGTTGGCAGTTTCTAGAAAGCCCTGAATCGTTCCATCTTCACCGTATGGGCCGTGTAAGACCGGGAAAACAACATCAATCTCTAACTGCTTGCCATTAACCGAGAAACCGTGAGCATCGGCAACTATCGCAGTGGCATTTTCATCCACTGTTGGAAGTTGACCATCAATAATCGATAGTGGGTAGTCCTTTGGAAGCAGAACCCAGTTGCCAGCTTTAGTAATTCCGATGACTATGACATCAAAAATCGCTGAATCTAAACCGCTAAGAACTCCCCCAGCCGATAAGCATGAAATCTCGTGTTCACTGCTTCGCCCACCACAGATAACTGCAACAGTTTTTTTACTCATCGAATGAAATTCTCTCCACGAGTTGTAATCTCCATCAATCGATCAAATGCCGCCATAGGAGTAAGGATGCCAGAACATACATCGGCTACGGCTTCAATGACAGGAACTTCAATCCCTACGCTTTTTGCTATCTGAACGACAGCGCTGGATGAGGCTACGCCTTCTACGGTTTTGGCAACTTGTTCGCGCGCCGTAGCCATCGAGCCAGAGCGACCCAAAACTTCACCAAAGGTCCGGTTGCGAGAAAGAGGAGATCCGCAGCTGGCAACTAAATCACCCATTCCGGCTAACCCTGCTGCGCTCAGGGGATCCGCGCCATGCGCTGCCGACAGACGTGCGACCTCATTAAGGCCACGAGTAATAACCATGGCTTGCGTGTTTTCACCAAATCCCATTCCGATAGACATACCGACAGCCAAAGCGATGATTGATTTAATCGCACCTGCGAATTCGCATCCCAAGATATCTGTCGATGTGTACACACGGTAATACGGTGTAGCAAAAAGCTTGACTACTTTTTCAGCGACAATCATTGTGTGAGCCGCAACGACTGCACCTGCGGGTTGTCGCAGAATTAATTCATTTGCCAAATTAGGTCCAGTAATTACTGCGACGTTATCTGTTGACATAACATCTTCGATAATCTGCGACATACGTAACTGTGTTGAGACTTCAATGCCCTTGAGGGTACTTATATACAGAGCATTGGGCGCAGCAAGAGCTTTCCAGGAGTTGAGATTCTCTCGCAAAGACTGCGCTGGCACTGCTAAAACATAAATCGAGGAGTACGAAAAGGCTTCTTCAAGGTTAGATGTCGCATTTATTCCATTTGGTAAAACACTGCTATCTAAGTACTTCGAGTTTGTTCGGTTGTTATTGATTTCATCGACAACGCTTTGATTGCGACCCCACATTAAAACGTGATTGCCGGCATCGGATAAGACCTGGGCCATGGTGCTTCCCCACTGCCCTGTGCCAAAAACAGTGACCTTACTCATCGCTTCTTTTTGAAGTTTCCGGTTCGAGGTAAGTCTGAAGTGTGCGGATCAAATATCTCTATTGGACGTTTTTCACCACGGAGCTCTTCTAATAAATCCGTGATTGCACGCATGACAAATGCTGTTGCTTCGATGAGGGCAGCAGGATCGTTTTCTTTTCCATACCAAGGAGAAAGATCCAATGGCGCACCTGCAAGAATCTTGATTGGTGTTCGGGGGAAAAACTTAATCTTCTTTTCATAGGTTGGCATAACAATCTGTGAACCCCACTGAGCGATAGGAATCACGGGAGTCTTTGTGGTAATCGCAAGACGAGCAAGGCCCGTTTTAGCCACCATCGGCCACCCATTGGGATCGCGAGTCAATGTTCCCTCTGGATATACACCGAGAAGATGTCCGGCTTGCAGAGTCTTCACTGCATGTTCTAGCGCCTTTGCCGCATCTTTTCCTTCGCGGACAACTGGAATCTGTCCTGCGGCTAAGACAATTTTCCCAATGACTGGAACTTTAAAGACGCCCTCTTTACCAATATATCGGGGCGCTCGGCCGCTTCGATATAGAAAGTGAGTAAAAAATAAAACATCTAAGTATGAAACATGATTACTGGCGACAATTATCTTGCCTGTGCTTGGAATATTTTCAGCCCCGCGCCACTGTTTTTTGCCGACTAGATTGAGAAGTGGAATTACGACGGTTGTACCGATCTTAAAGGCCCAATTGGTACCTAATGGTTTTCCGGTCGGTGGAGCATAAGAGACCTTGTACTCCGTCATAGGTCAATGTTAGTGCGTAGAAATAGAAAACGGGGCTAGCCTTAGCCAGCCCCGCCTCCTTAAATAAAGAGTTAAAAAGAATTACTTCTTCTTAGCCTTCTTTACAACCTTCTTTGCAGCAGGCTTCTTAGCCGCTGGCTTCTTTGCAACAGCCTTCTTAGCCGCTGGCTTCTTTGCTGCAACCTTCTTGGCTGGAGCTTTCTTAGCTGCCTTCTTAGCGACTGGCTTTGCTACTGCCTTAACAACTGGCTTTGGTTCTGGCTTTGGAGCTGGTCCAAGCTTGCGCTCACCTGAGATGACATCTTTCAAGCCCTTTGCAGGCAAGAAGCGAGCCTTCTTTGAAGCCTTAATCTTGATTGTCTCGCCAGTAAATGGGTTGCGTCCCATACGTGCCTTGCGATCAACCTTCTTGAACTTGCCGAAATCGTTAATCATGACGTCTTCGCCCTTGTTAAGTGTGCGAACGATTGTGTCAAAAACGATATCTACAGCGTGTGCTGCTTCCTTCTTGCTGTCGTTGAAGTGTGGTGCCAACGCCGCAATGAATTGGGCCTTATTCATTGAAATCCCCTTATTTACGCGTAAATGTTAAGCAACTGCTTAACGTGTTCTTAAACTTACGCGCACATGTGCTTTGAAGGTGCTATTAACGCAGGCGTGTCGCATTTTTATTTTTTCGATTTTCATCAAAAAACCTATGTAATACACTCATAAAACCCTCAATCAAACCTTTAGGGTTAAATATATCGAGGCACTAGAGCGCAAAAAAGCAGTGATTTACGCCTGTTTAGCCCTTTATTGGAAGAGTTAATGGCTTGTGTGGTGGTCGGCTTTTTTCAAAAGAATCGATGAAGTCAGCGTTTTTAACAGTTAATCCGATGTCATCTAGGCCCTCCATTAGACGCCAGCGGGTGTAATCATCAATAGCAAAATTACAAACAACCGAATTGTATGAAACCGTGCGGTTTTCCAAATTAACAGTTATCTGCGTACTTGGTTCAGCTTCGATGGCTGCCCAAATCGCCTCGACCTCACTTTGATCAAGGATGACTGTTAACAGACCACCTTTTAATGAGTTCCCTCGGAAAATATCGGCGAAGCGGCTAGAGATGACCACTTTAAATCCATAGTTCTGCAACGCCCACACTGCATGTTCGCGCGATGAACCGGTACCAAAGTCAACGCCTGCGACAAGAACTGTGGCAGCTTTATACGCTGGTTGATTGAGAACAAACTCAGGATCATTTCGCCAAGCGGCAAATAATCCATCTTCGAAACCACTTCGGGTTACACGCTTTAAGTAAACCGCAGGGATGATTTGATCGGTATCGACATTACTGCGACGAAGTGGGACTGCGCTACCTGTGTGAGTGATGAACTTATCCATTGTAACTATGCTCCCTTACAAATCTGCCGGTGATGAAAGTGTTCCACGCAATGCTGTTGCCGCAGCAACTAGTGGGCTCACTAAGTGAGTACGTCCACCTTTACCTTGTCGGCCTTCGAAGTTTCTATTCGATGTTGATGCCGAGCGCTCTCCCACTGCTAATTGATCTGGATTCATTCCAAGACACATTGAGCAACCAGCATTTCGCCATTCTGCACCTGCATCAATGAATACTTTGTCTAAGCCTTCAGCCTCTGCCTCTAGGCGCACACGTGCAGAGCCTGGAACTACCAACATGCGAAGTGTTGATGCAATTTTCTTACCCTTTACAACTTCAGCTGCAGCGCGTAAATCTTCAATGCGTCCGTTGGTGCAAGAGCCCAAGAAAACAGTGTCAATGGCTATCTTTTTAAGCGGCGTGCCAGCTTCAAGACCCATGTATACAAGTGCGCGCTCTGCAGCGCCGCGAGCCTCTTCATCTGCAATATCGGCAGGGTTAGGTACATTTGAATTAAGCGAAGCACCTTGGGCTGGATTAGTCCCCCACGTTACAAATGGCTCTAGGTCATCTGCGTTGAGATCGATCTCAACATCAAATATTGCATCTTGATCCGTAAATAAAGTCTTCCAATATGAAACGGCTTGATCAAAATTTGCAGGAGCATGTGGCTTGCCTGCGATGTAATCAAAAGTAGTTTGATCGGGGGCGATGAGCCCAGCACGTGCACCAGCTTCAATCGACATGTTGCAAACTGTCATTCGAGACTCCATCGAGAGCGCTCTAATTGCACTTCCACGATATTCAATGACATAACCTTGGCCGCCGCCAGTACCAATCTTTGCAATTATCGCAAGAATAATATCTTTGGAGGTCACACCCGGCTTTAAATCTCCTTCTACGTTAATAGCCATAGTCTTTGGTCGCGCTAGTGGCAACGTCTGAGTGGCAAGCACATGTTCGACTTCTGATGTACCGATTCCAAAAGCGAGTGCACCAAAGGCGCCATGCGTTGATGTATGTGAATCACCGCAGACAATTGTCATACCCGGCTGTGTAAGTCCAAGCTGAGGTCCCACAACATGTACGACGCCTTGATCTTTATCGCCAAGTGAGTGGATACGGACGCCAAATTCAGCACAATTTGCACGCAAGGTGTCTACCTGTAGTTTTGAGACTGGATCGGCGATTGGCTTATCAATATTTTGTGTAGGTACGTTGTGATCTTCCGTTGCAATAGTTAGGTCAGGTCGACGCACCGCACGCCCAGCAAGGCGAAGGCCATCAAATGCTTGCGGACTAGTTACTTCGTGAATTAAATGTAGATCGATATACAAAAGATCTGGCTCGCCACTTGCCGAACGCACAACATGCTCAGCCCAAATTTTTTCCGCCAACGTCTTAGCCATTTATCCCTGCTCCTCAATCTTGCTGTATCACATAGTGGGATGCTAATATCACCCTATGGTCAGAAAGAGTAGCGGAGTTGGCGTATTAGATAAAGCCGTGGCGATTTTAAGCACGCTTGAGGCCGGTCCACACTCTTTAGCCGAACTCGTGGCTGCCACCGGTATCGCCCGCCCAACTGCCCACCGTTTAGCCGTTGCCCTCGAGTTCCACCGTTTAGTCACGCGTGATTTATCTGGCCGCTTCACGATTGGTACACGTAACGCCGAACTAGGCGCAGCCGCCGGGGAGGATCGTCTACTCGCAGCCTCTGGCCCTGCACTTGCCGCCTTGCGCGATGCAACTGGCGAGAGTGCTCAGTTATACAAACGCCAAGGTGATTTACGAATCTGTGTTGCCGTTGCAGAACGCTTATCTGGTCTACGCGACTCCGTGCCTGTAGGAAGTGCACTCACAATGGCAGCGGGATCTGCGGCACAGATTTTATTAGCATGGGAAGACAGCGAAAAAATTCATCGCGGTTTGGTTAACGCTCGCTTTACTGCCGCGCAGTTAGCTGCCGATCGCCGTCGTGGTTGGGCGCAGTCTGTTGGAGAGCGCGAAGCAGGAGTTACATCGGTCTCTGCGCCAGTTAAAGCACCTAATGGAAAAGTTATCGCTGCAGTAAGTATTAGCGGACCAATAGAGCGATTAGGTCGCCAACCTGGCCGCATTCACGCTGCAGCTGTAGTCGCTACCGCTGCTCGCTTGAGTGAATATCTAGCTCGCGAATAACGCGACCTATCACGCCAAATCCAAATCCTTTACGTTGAAGCAGAGATTGAATACGACGTATCTGAACATCGGCCTCTAATCGTGACATCGTTGCGTACTTCTTCATGGCAAGTGAAAACGCCATGCGGTACTCATCTTCGTCATCAATCTCATCAAGGGCATCATCGATAGAGTTTTGATCGACTCCCCTAGTGCGAAGCTCCCCTGCAATGATTCGCTTTGAGAGTTTCTTTGCATTATGTCGAGACTGAGTCCATGCTTTAGCAAACTCGGCATCGTTAATAAGACCAGCCTCTTGCAGGCGAAAGATTACTGCCTTCGCGACGTCGTCCTCTATGCCGCGCTTTTTGAGATGAGCCAGGAGCTCACCCTTACTCTTGGCCCGCGTTACGAGAGCATTTAATGCAATCGTATGCGCGATTGAGTAAGGGTCAGCGTCCTGGTCAACCTTTGCAAACTCAAGGCTAATTAGAAATCAACCTCTGCTGTGGCCTCATCGATTGCGGCGATTAAGTCGGCATCAACGACGATAGGTACAAAGTGAGCGCGAATCTTAGTTTCAATCTCATTTGAGAGATCTGGGTTATCGAGCAGGAATGTACGTGCGTTCTCCTTGCCCTGACCCAACTGGTCGGCCTCATATGTGTACCAAGCGCCAGACTTTTTTACTACACCGATTTCAACGCCCATATCAATGAGTGAGCCTTCACGTGAAATACCTGTGCCGTAAATTATGTCGAACTCGGCCTGCTTAAATGGAGGAGCCATCTTGTTCTTAACAACTTTAACGCGAGTACGGTTACCAACTGCATCTTGACCATCTTTGAGGGTCTCAATGCGACGAATATCTAAGCGAACCGATGCGTAGAACTTCAAAGCCTTACCACCAGTAGTTGTCTCTGGGGAGCCAAAGAAGACACCGATCTTTTCACGCAACTGGTTAATAAAGATTGCAGTTGTCTTTGATTGATGAAGTGCGCCGGTAATTTTTCGAAGTGCCTGCGACATAAGTCGAGCTTGCAGACCCATATGCGAATCACCCATCTCGCCCTCGATCTCTGCACGTGGAACAAGAGCTGCAACTGAGTCGACGACAACTAGATCCAAGGCGCCGGAGCGAATCAACATATCCATAATCTCAAGTGCTTGTTCACCAGTATCTGGTTGAGAAACCAAAAGAGCGTCGATATCGACGCCGAGCTTCTTTGCATACTCTGCATCAAAGGCGTGCTCTGCATCGATGAAGGCGCAGATTCCGCCAGCTTTTTGTGCATTAGCAATTGCATGTAGCGTCAGAGTTGTCTTACCTGAAGACTCTGGTCCATAGATCTCTACAATACGTCCGCGAGGCAGACCACCGATACCAAGAGCGATGTCGAGTGCGATTGATCCAGTTGGAATAACTTCAATAACTTGATTAGCACGATCAGACATCTTCATTACTGAGCCTTTACCAAATTGACGTTCGATCTGGGCTAGGGCTGTATCGAGCGCCTTTTGACGTTCGGTGGTTGCTTTTTCTGCTGCTGCATCGCTTGCTTTATTACTTTTTTCAGTAGCCACTTCATTCCTTTCGATAGAACGTCCTGCCATGCTGACAGTTCGTTTGGTCTGGCCCAGAAGGTACGGAGACCCACCGACGGACCGAGCGTGTGACCACAGAGGCTGTGGGCAAGTAGCTTCGGGCGGAAGATGGAACCGCTCTGGTTGTTTAGCCAAAATCTCTTTTGACCTAGGTGAAGGGTATCCGAACACCTGTTCGAAAGATAGCAGGAGCCACTGACATATTTGAACGTGTCGCAGGCGTGATCCCAATGATTTGTTACCAAAGCGATATCAAAAACTTCAAAAATGCTATTGCTTTGTCCGCTCTTAGGATTTAATCTCCATCTTACTTACTTTAGTTAGTAAAGAAAGTACATGGAGATACTTCATGGTCATTGGGGGTGGAGCGATGCGTGACAGTGCCAACGAAGTTCTGCGCGCTATCGCCACTTATGGGCCGCTGTCGCGGGCTCAAATCGCTAGAGATCTGGGGCTCAGCGGACCAACATTGACCCAGGCAACAAAGTATTTAATCGAAAGAGGCTTAGTCTGCGAACTGGAGCAATCCCCCTCCACTGGAGGCCGTCCAGCAACGCTCTTAGGACTTGTGGCCGGAGCGGGACAAGTAATCGGCGTGAAATTAGCTGAAGACCACCTTGTCGGAGTAGTCGTAGATCTTGAGTCAAATGTGCAATGGAACTTCGAGGAGGATTTCAATAGTCGAGGCCACGATGCGATTGCCTCGCTCTCGAAGATCCTCCACAAACACAGCAAGAGAGTTAAAGGTCAACTGCTCGGCATTGGTATTGGAGTTCCCGGCGTTGTATCCCCCGGTGACTCAGGCACAACTGATTCGGCGATTCTTGGCTGGTCTTCAGTAAATGTCGGACAGGTTTTATCGGAGGATTTGAACACACCTGTTCTTTTGGAAAATGACGTGAATACTCTCTCGATTACTGAAAGTCTCTTTGGAAGAGGTCGCGATGTCAGCAACTTCCTAACAGTGACATTAGGTCGTGGTATCGGACTTGGAATAGTTATTAACGGCGAGCTCTTCTCTGGCTCGCATGGTGCTGGCGAAATTGGACATGTGACATCTGTTGTCAACGGCTTAGCGTGTGAGTGCGGGAAAAATGGTTGCTTAGAAACGATTGCATCAGACCCTGCAATTCTAAAAAGAGCTATCGCCGACGGTGTCGTCACCAAGAATGCGACGATAGAAAAGCTGTGGGAGCTTGCACGAAAAGATTCAAAGATCGCCATCAAGTACTTCAAACCTGCAGGAGAAGCACTCGGAATAGCACTCGCCAATGTTGTCAATGTATTCGGTCCAGAGCTATTGCTAATCAGTGGAGAGGGCTCGCAGGCTTGGGATATCTGGAATAAGTTTGTTCTTACTCCGCTCAATGAAAACGTAGTACCCACAATGCGCAAGTTTGAGATAGAGATAGATCCTTGGGATGATGCAAAGTGGGCGCTAGGCGCTACGGCTATTGTTTTACAAGCATCCTTAAGCCGGGGACATGTTCATAACGCATCTTTTCAAGCGGTCAAAAACCGACTACGTGTAATCCCTGGCGCGAAGAAGTTAGCGCAATGAAGTATAAAAGAGAGAATCTTTCGGCAACTCTGTTTATTCTTCCTAGCTTCCTTCCCCTTGTTGCATTTTTAATCGTTCCAATGTTGGCAGCAGTGACTCTTTCCTTTGCTCAATGGGATTTACTAACACCTCCATCATGGGTTGGTCTTGAAAATTACTTCGAACTTTTTAAGTCAGCTGTTTTTTGGCAGACACTTAAGAACTCAATTGTTTTCATACTGGGTTATCTCCCAATTGTGTACACATTAGGGCTTGCAGCAGCCCTTGCCCTGAACAAGAAATTTGTGGGATCGGGATTATTGCGGGCCGCATATTTCTTGCCAGTTATAACTAGCTGGGTAATAGTTTCATTGCTATGGAAATGGATTCTAAATCCCGAAGGCGGTGTAGTTAATTCGCTCCTCTCGCAAATTGGTATTCAAGGTCCTGGGTGGTGGACAAGCACAACCTGGGCGATGCCGACGGTAATTATCGCCTCGGCATGGAAAGACTTGGGTTATGTAATGCTCTTGCTTCTGGCTGGGCTGCAATCCATTCCTCCTGAATATCAAGAAGCTGCGGCAATAGATGGCGCATCTAAATCACAAATCCTGCGGCTGATTACACTCCCTCTTTTGACTCCCGCTACTTTTTTCGTAATCGTTATTAGTTTGATTAATAACTTCCAGGTATTTGATCAAATCTACTTAATGACCAGCGGTGGCCCAGAAGGCTCTACATCTGTCATTGTGCAACAAATCGTAAAGAACTCATTCGACTACGGACGGATGGGGTATGCATCGGCTCTGAGCATGGTTTTATTCGTAATAATTCTTTCAATAACCCTCGTGCAGATTAAGCTGCAAAAACGGTGGGTGAATTATGAGTAAGTCAATACATCAAGTTAATTACTTCCAGCGAGCTTTTCTTATTATTGGCGGGGTCGTAATGCTCTTTCCTTTCTTTTGGATGATTAGCTCCTCGCTCAAAAACGATGTTGAAGCTTTTGCAACTCCCCCAACGATTTTTCCATCATCTCCAAATCTTGATAACTATCGGACGGTAGCCGAGTATCTCGATCTCAAACAGTTATTTATCAACAGCATGAGTGTGTCTTTGATTGTAACTTTCCTCCAGTTGCTCACATCATCAATGGCGGGATATGCATTTGCGAGGATTCGATTTAGGGGAAAATCCATCATCTTTATGGCTTATTTAGTAACGATGATGATTCCCATGCAGGTCGTTGTTGTTCCGCTCTTTATCGAAATGCGTGAGCTCAATTTGATTGACTCATATCTTGGTCTGGGATTACCGATGATTGTCTCCGCATTTGGAACATTCTTTATGAGACAGGCCATGATGGGGATACCGAAAGAGATTGAAGAGGCAGCGATACTAGATGGTGCCGGCCACTTTAGAATCTTTTCCCGAATAGCGATCCCGCTAACAATTCCGGCACTCTCCGCCCTTTGCATTCTGGCATTTATGTCGGTCTGGAATTCATTTCTATGGCCACTCATTGTTCTATTTTCGCCAGAGAAGATGACTATCCCTCTTGGCCTAGCAATTCTGCACGGTGAACACAAAACAGATTGGCCGATGGTTATGGCAGGAACGACCCTGGCGGTTATTCCAATTGCAATTGTCTATCTACTTTTACAACGACAAATCACACAAAGTTTTCTCACGGCAGGACTTAAGGGATGAAAATCCCTCATCTTCTAGGTCTTGCCATGAGGAAGGCCTTAACAGGCTTAGTTCACAACAACCAAGGAGGAATAATGCAAAGAAAAGCTAGAACAATTCTCGCTGCCGCTTTAAGTGGCATTCTGGTGGCGGGTCTTGGAATGGTTTCAGTACCTGCACAGGCCGCTAAAACCACAGTAAATTACTTCACATTCTCAGCAGCACCTGATCACCTCGACACAATGAAGGCGATGATTGCAGCATTCGAGAAGCAAAACCCAACGATTCACATCAATCTACAGACTGCAAGCTACGACGACTACTTCACTAAGTTGAAGACTCGCGTAGCCGCAAATCAAGCTCCAGATACTTTCGAGCTCAACTATGAAAACTTTGTAACCTATGCTGCAGCTGGTTCACTCTTGAACCTAAATGCAGTTTCGGCTGCCGATAAAACCTTCAAAAAATCTGTCTATTACGGCAAGGCATACGATGTCTTTGCTGCTAATGGAAAGCAGTATGGATTACCAGCTTCATATTCAACTGTTGTTTTGATCTACAACAAAGATCTTTTTGATGCAGCCGGAGTTGCTTATCCAAAGAGTTCTTGGGATTGGTCAGATGAAGCAAATGCTGCGAAGGCTCTCAAGGCCAAGTTGCCAGAAGGAACATATGCAGAATATCAACCAACACAGTTCTGGGAGTTCTATAAAGTTCTCGGACAAGCTGGTGGAAAATTCCTCAGCGACGATAAGAAAACTGCACTCTTTAATAAGCAACCAGGAGTTAACGCATTAACGTGGTTGACAAGCAAGGTCGCTAACGGTTACATGCCAACAAAGGCTCAAATGGGATCACTTGATGACGGTGCAATGTTCAAGGCTGGAAAGCTAGCAATGATTGCAACTGGTATCTGGATGTTTGACTCATTCAAAGATGCTCCATTTAAGTGGGACATTGTGGTTCAACCTGGTGGAATCACACCTGGA
>WLOR01000046.1 GCA_009699165.1 Actinomycetota bacterium
AGACGAGAGGGCTAAGTGGACTCCAATTACTTCATGTCCGGCCTCAACTGCACGGGCCGCGGCAACAGCAGAGTCCACTCCGCCGCTCATTGCTGCAATTAACCTCATGAGATGTTTGCCGCCCTTCCACGGGCAATTACATCGGGCAACACCGACAGTACGTGCTCACATTCGCCCTTAGTACTTGTTGCACCAAATGAAAATCGAAGCGATGACTGTGCAGTTTTATCACTATGCCCCATTGCTAGTAGAACGTGACTGGCTTCATGAACGCCAGCTGTGCAGGCCGAACCCGTTGAGCATGAAATCTCTTGACTATCCATTAGGAGCAATAATGTATCGCTCTGCGTACCAGGAAAGGTTACATTTACTATTCCGGGCAAACGATCTGCCTCTAAACCATTTATTACAGCACCTGGAATTAAATCTTGCACTGCAGTGACGAATTGATCGCGCAGAGTTGTAACTAAATCACCATCGAAGTGCTTGCTTGCAGCTGCAGCTGCAAATCCAATGATTCCCGGTGCATTGAGAGTTCCGCTTCGAATCTCACGCTCCTGTCCCCCGCCATGTAAGAGCGAGGGAATCTCAACCGTGCGTTTTAGAATTAAAGCTCCGATTCCAAGTGGGCCACCAATCTTGTGGGCACTCAAAGACATTGCAGTTACACCTAAATCCGAAAATGAAAGTGGGATTTTCTTAAAGCTTTGAACAGCATCGGTATGTACGGGAATTCCAGATGCGATTTTAACAATTTCCGAGATTGGCTGTAGAACGCCGGTTTCATTATTTGCATGCATCACTGAGATAACTGCAATCTCATCTGCCCGCGTTGAAAGTATTTTCTGTAGAAAAACTAAATCAACAACTCCATTTTTATCCACTGGAATCTCAATAACTTCAGCGTTCTCATGTGTTGCCAACCAATGCGCAGGATCTAAAATTGCATGGTGCTCAATACTTGAAATCAGCACTAAGTTTTTGCCTTTATCGCGCCCCGCCCAATAAAGACCCTTTAAAGCCAAGTTATTGGCTTCGGTACCAGATGCAGTGAAGATTATTTCACTTGGTAGGCAACCAATTTCAGTGGCTAATGCCTCACGAGCATCTTCTAATATCTTGCGAACTGCGCGCCCATGAGTGTGCAAGCTCGATGGATTACCCAACTGTGCCAACTGTGAAGTCATTGCAATTAATGCGCTCTCAACCATTGGCGTTGTTGCCGCATGATCGAGATAGATAGAAGACATAGTGCTAATCCTAGGCTTTTCGTGCGTTAACGCCCTCCGTTGCCTTGGGGAGCACGGCAAAGAGATCGCCAATGACACCAAAATCCGCGATTTCAAAGATGGGCGCTTCGGGATCTTTATTGATGACAACAATGGCCTTGCTGGTTTGCATGCCGGCGCGGTGTTGTATTGCACCTGAGATTCCGCAGGCCACGTAGAGCTGTGGGCTAACTGTTTTTCCGGTCTGACCAACTTGATGTGAATGTGGGTACCAGCCTGCATCAGTAGCCGCCCGAGATGCCCCAACTGCTGCACCGAGAGAATCGGCAAAGGCCTCAACTGCGGCAAAGTCCCCATTTGTTCCGCGACCACCAGATACAACAATGTCGGCCTCTGTGAGTTCTGGACGTCCACCTTGAACTGGAGGCTGCGAAGATGTAACTGTTGCCTTCTTCGAACTCTGCGAAACAAGTAATGAAAGTGTTTCAACAGTCGGGCTTGCAGGTACTAAATCTGGAGAGATTGATTTTGGACGCACCGTAATAATCGGAGTTCCGTGAGAGATTTTGGAGGTTACAGTTGTTGAGCCACCAAAAATTAACTGAGTTACAGATAAATCTGCAGCAACATCTACTGCATCAGTAATGATTCCTGAATGTGTTTTAACTGCGGTTCGACCTGCAATCTCTTTTCCAAAGGCGTGGGAAGCGATTAAAACTGCTACAGGATTTTTTAACGAGATTACCTGTGCCAAAATATCGGCACCTGCAGCTACGCCATTGCCTGCAAAACTATCTGACTCAATCACAATTACATGTGAGATTGGGCCAACATTTATCGCAGCAGCACACTCTGCGCCTTGTCCAGGTGGCGCAAGTACAACTGCACTAACCTCACCGATCCGTGCTCCAGCCGTTGCTAGTTCGGCAGTAGTTTTACTTGCTTTTTTTCCAACAAAATCAGCCAAGATTAAGACAGTGCTCATATCAACTTCTTTTCTACTAAGTAAGTCACAAGTTGATCAGCACCGGATCCATCATCGGTAACTCGCACACCGGCTGCACGTGCGGGTCGAAGAACCGCGTCAACTACCATCGACCAAGAGTTTTCAACTTCAAGGCCTACTGCAGCTAAATCCTTAACTTCAATTACTTTTTTCTTTGCTGCCATAATTCCTTTAAATGAGGGATAACGTGGCTCATTTATCTTTTCAACAACTGAGATAACAACTGGAAACTCTCCAAAGATCTCATCGACTCCCGCCTCAGTCACACGGGTGATTGATACCTTTTTAGTCGACGGATCAACAGTGACTGCCGAAGCAAAGGTAAGTTGGGCCGATTCAAGGCGCTCGGCCAACATCGCCGGCACAACGCTCATTCGCGCGTCGGTTGATTCCGTTCCGCAGATGACTACATCAAAACCGCCGTGTGAAATCACTTGTGCCAATACCTTTGATGTAGTCAGAGCATCTGCGCCAGCCAACTTTGCATCGCTAATTAAAATCGCATCATTAGCGCCCATCGATAGCGCCTTGCGAATCGCCTCAGTTGCGCGCTCTGGTCCCATTGAGATCACAGTCACGGTGTTCGGACCACCCTCTTCATTTCCATCATGGGCCTCAACTATCCGCAACGCCTCCTCGATGGCATATTCATCCAGATCATTGAGAACTGCATCGACATTCACGCGATCCAAGAGACCATTGACCATCTTTTTCTCAGCCCATGAGTCTGGGACCTGCTTGATACATACAGCTATCTTCATGGCCGATATGTTACTGATGAGTAATAGAAAAGGGCAATGAAGCCGCGCACTTAGGGCATTATTGCGCCGTGCTACCTGCAGATCCTAGAACCCTTGGTGCGACTGTGACCGAAGGCGGAGCAAACTTTGCCATCTGGTCAAATGCAGCTGACGCGGTAGAGCTATGCCTTTTCAATGAGATCAATGGCTCACTTGTTGAGACTCGCTTTGCCATGTCCCATCGCAATGGACCAATCTGGCATGGGTATTTAGCAGGTGTACGCCCAGGTCAACGCTATGGATATCGCATCTATGGTCCATGGGCACCTGAGCATGGAGTTCGTTTCAACGCTGCGAAGTTATTGATAGACCCCTACACCCATCAGCTTGCTGGTGATTTGTCATATGTGCCTGAGATTTATGGACATGTTGCTACCGATAGCACTGGTGCCGGTGATTTAAACCTTCGCGATGATCGCGATAGTGCGGCCTATGTTCCACATTCAGTTGTCACAAATTTTCAACCTCGCGCAATTGAGCGACCATTAATCTCTTGGTCTCAGATGATTATCTATGAAGCACACGTGCAGGGATTAACTGCTAAGAATTTAGAGATTCCAGAACACGAACGTGGAACTTACAAAGCACTAGGCCACCCCAGCACAATTGCACATTTAAAGTCAATTGGAATTACAGCACTTGAACTATTGCCGATCGCCGCATCTTTAACTGAACCTGCAATCCATAACCGTGGAAGAAGAAACTATTGGGGCTATAACTCAATTGCTTTTAGCGCACCGAATCCAAATTATGCGTCGACTTCTGATCCGATTAGCGAACTTCAGTGGGCTGTTGATCAGTTACATAGCGCTGGAATCGAAGTGATATTGGATGTTGTTTACAATCACACAGCCGAAGGAGGCGTTGGTGGACCAACACTCTCGTACAAAGGTATTGATAACAAGGGTTACTACCGTCACGATGGCCACGGAAACTATGTAGATGTCACTGGTTGCGGAAACACTTTCGCTGCTAGTAACCCACACTCTGTTCGTCAAATAGTTGATTCTCTCAGATGGTGGATTGAAGTAATAGGAGTAGATGGTTTTCGTTTTGATTTAACAACTGCGCTGTATACAAGCGACAGTGCATTTAATTCATCGCTTATGTCGGCAATCGGGGCAGATTCAGTACTTCGAAACTTTAAGATGATCGCCGAACCATGGGATGTCACTAGATATTCCTTGGGAGATTTTCCACACCCCTGGCGTGAATGGAATGACGTTTATCGTGACTCTGTCCGCCAATTCTGGCTAGGCGATCTTGAACGCGGCTTTGGTGAAGGCGTTTCTGACATCGCCAGTAGCGTGAGTGGCTCAAGCTCTATCTTCTACTATCGGGGACCAACTTCAAGTATCAACTTCATCGCAGCACACGATGGTTTTACATTGCATGACATGGTCACCTACAACGTAAAAAATAACCTGCCCAATGGTGAAGCAAATGCCGACGGAAGTGATTCCAACAGATCTTGGAACGTCGGTGTTGAGGGTGAGAGTCAAAACCTCGACATTGCGAGTATTCGACATCGACTCAAAAAATCCATGTTGGCAACCTTGATGTTGTCCTCTGGCGTACCGATGCTAAACATGGGTGATGAAGTCAGTAGGACTCAGAATGGATCCAACAACGCTTATTCATTACCGCTCTCTTTTTCGCAGGAAAGTAGTGAAACTTTTAATGGCGGGTGGGCTCTACCTTGGGATTTATCAAATGAGTCGGCAGATATTTTGGCGACAGTTCAAACGCTCTCTCAAATTCGAAAGACATACCTAGCCGACGTTGCCTCTGAGTTTTTTACTGGGATAGTCGATCAAGGAACCAAACGTAAAGATATAGCCTGGTTTTCACTTGGTGGTCGTGAGATGACGGATAATCACTGGGCCGATGGCGAGAAACGTAGCATCACCGTTTTTGTTGAGGCAGATCCTACGCGTGGATTATTAATCTTAATGAATTCATCCACTGCAGAGACTGTCTTTACTCTTCCCGATCAACAATGGGGCGAAACCTTTCGCTGTATTTTTGATGCGAGCAAAGATGTAGCAACATATGAGCCTGTTATTGCGATGCCTAGAGCAAAGATTTCACTTCCCCACCATAGTTCGCAAGTCTGGCTAGTTTCTCGTACTAGGTAGTAATTGGCATAAGTGAGTAATATTGAGGAATCATGTTGGCAATAATCGCACCCGGTCAGGGTTCTCAAACTCCGGGAATGATTGCCGGTTGGATTGAGGACTCTTCGTCAAGGCAGTTACTTGCAAGTTGGTCACAGGCAATCGATTTAGATTTAGAAAAATTAGGAACAATTGCAGATGCCGATGAGATCAAAGATACTGCTAACGCCCAGCCACTAATAGTTGCAACATCATTACTTGCCGCACATGCATTGGATATTAAAAATCCAACCGTTGTCTCGGGTCACTCAGTGGGTGAACTCACTGCAGCTGCTCTCTGCGCAGCAGTGAGCGAAATCGATGCACTCAGAATTGTGCGAACCCGTGGCGTTGAAATGGCTAAGGCTGCAGCCCAATCCCCTTCTGGAATGTCGGCAGTGCTAGGGGGTCAGCGACTTGATGTTCTATCTGCAATTAACTCACTGGGTCTAATCGCTGCAAATGATAATGGCGGGGGTCAAATTGTTGCCGCTGGCGATTTATCTGCCCTCGCAGAACTTAGTGAAAACCCACCTGCGGGCGCGCGTGTAAGAGCTTTGGCTGTTGCTGGTGCTTTTCATACTCCTTTTATGAATAGCGCCGTAGCACCGCTTCAGAGTTTGACCGAGGCTATGACAGTCAATGAGGCACACATCCCCTTCATCTCCAATAGAGATGGCGGTGCGGTGACCAACGGATCCCAAATCCTGCTGCAGATAGTCAACCAGATTTCTAATCCCGTTCGCTGGGATCTCTGCATGGATACATTATTAAGTATGGGAGTTACAGGTGTCATTGAGTTGGCACCAGCCGGAACGCTGATTGGCTTAATCAAGCGAGCAGCTAGTCAGATCGAAGGCTTTGCGTTAAAAACTCACAATGACATTAAGGCAGCACGCGAGTTTGCAGAGAGGCACGCATGAGCATAAAACTTCCACAAGTTGGCAACAGTCAGATTCTCTCTGTTGGTTCGTATCGCCCCAAGAGGCTGGTACCTAATAGCGAAATAGTTGAACGTATCGAATCAAATGATGAGTGGATTCAGCAACGCACCGGAATTCAAAGCCGACGTTTTGCTGGTCCCGATGAAACTGTAATTTCAATGGCTCAAGCCGCATGCGAATCAGCACTCAAGCGAGCGAATCTAACTATGGCCGAAGTCGATACGTTGATTCTTGCGACGATTTCGTATCCCTTTCAAGCACCAAGTGCAGCAACTGAACTCATAAATGTTTTAGGTAATCCAAAGGCCGCAGCCTTTGACATAAGTGCAGCCTGTGCTGGCTTTTGTTATGGCGTTGCGATGGCTAGTGATTTGGTGCGTGCAGGAACTTCAAAAAATGTTTTAGTTGTTGGAGTTGAAAAACTTTCAGATTTCACAGATCCAGATGATCGCGCAACCGCATTTATCTTTGCCGATGGTGCCGGCGCAGTCATTATTGGACAAAGCACAGAGCCACGGATTGGACCAGTTGTTTGGGGATCAGATGCCGATGCTCGCGATGCAATTGTTCTAAACCCTGCCTATACCGAGTTTAGGAATGCACCAGAAAAAGGTGTCGCCGAACTCGGTTGGCCAAATATTTCTCAGCAAGGTCAGGCCGTCTATCGCTGGGCAGTTTTTACCGTGAGCAAAGTTGGTATCAAGGCCCTTGAAGCAGCAGGGGTACGCCCCGATGAACTCGGTGCATTTATTCCGCATCAAGCGAATATGCGCATCATCGAGTCAATGGCTAAAGAGATAAAGCTTCCGGAGAACGTTGTCATCGCCGATGACATTCGAGTCAATGGAAATACTTCAGCGGCATCGATTCCGCTTGCAATGGATATTCTCCTTGAACAGCATCCCGAACTGCACGCAACGTTAGCGCTCTTGATTGGATATGGCGCAGGCCTTGTATATGCCGCTCAAGTGGTGCAATTACCCCCTGCTCCTTGAGATTTACGCCACTCACGCGCGCTGATACTCGTAAGTAAGTGTTTTTTCATAGACAATAACGACCTATCGATAACATATAAATAAACCAGCTAACGGATGGAATGAATAAAAATGGCACTTGCACAAGCTGATGTACTTGCAGGATTAAAAGAGATCGTTGAAGAAGTAGCTGGAATTCCTGCTGCATCGATTGAGATGGATAAAAACTTCACAGAAGATCTAGATGTTGACTCACTCAGCATGGTTGAAGTTGTCGTAGCTGCTGAAGAGCGCTTTGGCGTCAAGATTCCAGATGAGGCAGTAACTGATCTTGTCACAGTCGGCGACGCCGTTAACTTCATCGTAAACGCAGCTAACTAATACATTAAGTAGAGAGTTTAAATGTCTGTCCGTCGCGTAGTCGTCACTGGTCTTGGTGCGACTACGCCTCTTGGCGGGAATGTGTCGGATTCATGGACAGCGCTTTTAGCTGGAACAAGTGGAGTTCGATTACTCACAGAGGATTGGGCTCAGACAATCCCTGTTCACTTTGCAGCCCGTGTGGCCGTCGAACCGAGTGAACAGATGGAGCGGGTAGAGATACGCCGCTTAGATAGATCCGAACAGTTTGCACTTGTTGCATCGCGTGAAGCTTGGAAAGACGCTGGCGCACCCGAGATGGATAAGGAGCGCCTGGGCGTTGTGATCGCATCGGGAATCGGTGGAGTAACAACGTTGCTCGATCAGTACGACATCTTGCGTGAAAAAGGCCCTCGTCTTGTAAGTCCACACACTGTTCCTATGTTGATGCCAAACGGTCCTGCAGCAAATGTCGGTCTTGAACTTGCAGCCAAAGCAGGAGTTCATACTCCCGTGAGTGCTTGCGCATCTGGAGCCGAAGCAATTGGTTATGCATTCGACATGATTCGTAACAATCGCGCCGACGTTGTTGTTAGCGGTGGCGTCGAAGCAGCGGTTCATGCACTACCGATGTCGGCATTTGCAGCGATGAAAGCTTTATCTACAAGAAATGATGACCCTGCTCGAGCATCTAGGCCATACGATTTAAATCGTGATGGCTTTGTCTTGGGCGAAGGCGGCGGTGTATTAGTTCTTGAAGAGTACGAGCACGCTCGTGCGCGTGGAGCACATATATATTGCGAGATCGTGGGACAGGGTCTGACTTCAGATGGATACCACATTGCAGCCCCTGATCCAGATGGTGCTGGAGTACAGCGCGCGCTTAAATTTGCACTGCGTGATGCTGGTTTATCAACTAAAGATATTGTCCATTTAAATGCGCATGCAACTTCAACGCCTGCTGGAGATGTTGCCGAAGCCAATGCTCTGCGCGCTGCACTTGGCGCAGATGCCGATCACGTAGCAGTCTCTGCAACTAAATCTATGACGGGCCATTTATTAGGTGGAGCAGGCGCAATTGAATCAGTCTTTATTGTTAAGACTCTCCAAGATCGACTAGCTCCCCCAACGATAAATATTGATGATTTAGATCCTGCAGTTACGGTAGATGTAGTACGGGATAAGCCACGAGCACTCCCATCAGGAGATATTGCAGCGCTCAATGATTCATTTGGTTTCGGTGGTCACAACGTTGTATTGGTCTTTAAGAGCCTATAAATGTCCACCGAGGCAATTGATCCGCGCGATCCAGAAATACGTATCGCGCGATTAGTCGATGAGGGAAAGTTTGAATTCTTAATCCCTCGTACAGACTGCGGAATGATCGCTGTGACAGGATTGATTAAGGGTAATAAAGTTGTAATTTTTGCATCAGATGCCACAATCAAAAGCGGGGCACTCGGTGTTGATGGTTCAAAGGTAATCGTTACCGCATATAAGGCTGCAATGGGCGCGCAAGTTCCAGTTATTGGAATCTGGCACTCAGGCGGTGCGCGCCTAAGCGATGGAGTTGCATCCCTTGATGCATTCGGAGAAGTTTTTCAATCAATGATTTCGGCAAGTGGTCGGATTCCTCAACTCTCTTTAGTTCTTGGACCTACTGCAGGCGGCGGCGCTTATGGTCCTGCACTCACTGACGTGGTCGTACTCGCGCCAGAGGGTCGAATATTTGTTACCGGCCCAGATGTTGTTAAGAGTGTGACAGGTGAAGATATCGACATGGCTTTGCTTGGCGGCCCGGAAGCCCACAAGAAAAACAGCGGCCTCGCACACATCATTGCGCCCAGCGAACAGGAAGCATTTGATGACGTTCGTGATTTAACTGCGCTTTTTGCCAATCATGGATTTATGAGTCCGGATGTTGTTGATATAGATCTTTCAAATTTTGTTCCTGAATCTAAAGTGCGCACCTATGAAGTTCGACCATTAATTGATGCGCTCTTGGATAAAGAGACTGAGAGCATTGAACTTCTTTCAATGTGGGCACCTAACATGACAACGATTATTGGTCGCTTAGGTGGATCAACCGTTGGAGTGCTTGCAAATAATCCAGCTCATTTAGCTGGTGTCTTAGATGCTGCCGCGGGAGAAAAAGCTGCGCGATTTGTACGTACGTGCGATGCATTTGGAATCCCACTAATTGTTATAGCCGATGTTCAAGGGTTTTTACCTGGCGCCGGTCAAGAGTGGGAAGGCGCAGTCAGGCGCGGTGCCAAGTTGTTGCATGCATTTGGTGAGGCAGTAGTTCCACGCGTTACATTGATTACGCGACGGGCATACGGAGGGGCGTTTGTAGCGATGAACTCAAAAGCCTTAGGAGCAACACGGGTTTTTGCTTGGCCACAGGCCGAAGTTTCAGTGATGGGCGCTGTCGCTGCTGTGCGCGTATTACATCGGCGAATATTGGCAGATATTCCGCCAGAGCAGCGCGAATCTATGGAGTTAGAACTTGCTGCAGAGCATGAAAAAATATCAGGCGGAGTTACCCGCGCAATCGAAATCGGTGCCGTCGATGAGATGGTTGAGCCAGCATTAACGCGGAGTGCTCTTGCAAAAACAATTGCAGATGCACCCCATCGCCGTGGTAGCCACGGCAACATTCCCCTTTAATTAGTTCTAATTGGTTTTAAACGTTACCGAAACCGTTGCAGTTACAGTCTTGTCGATTGTAGTTGTGTCATATGCGCCGTAATCAGCTGTCATTGTTGAATCTGGTGTTGTGATCTGAATTGGTCCAGCTTTGACGTTAACTAATGCGCCAAGATTGCTTCCAACTGCCTTAGTCAAAGCCTGCGCGCGAACCTTGGCATCCTTCATTGCATCGCTCATTAGCGCTGGGCGAAGTTGCGGAAGATTGGAAATATAGTACTGAGGGCCATAGTTATTAACATTAATTCCAGTTTCAAGAAGTGAACCGATACCTTGGCTGAGCTTAGAAACTAACTGAACATCCTTAGTGCGCACTGTTACATCGCGATTAGCGCGGTATGAAAGTATGCGACCAGTTGCATTTCCATTGACATACTCTTCGTTGGCATATGTAGATACTGCTCCAAGAGTTAATGCATCAGTTGGAATTCCACCGGCGTTGAGATACTTCGAAAGTGCGGCAACATCAGAGTCCACTTTTTTTATTGCTGCACTAACTGTTGCAGAGGATAGGTTTACAGAGAGTGTCCATACGGCATTATCTGCTACTGCAGTTGTCTTGGCAGATCCAGTGACAGTGATTCCATCGCTACTGCGAGATGCAAAACCAGTTCCGACTTTCATCAAACCAATTCCAAGTGCAAGAGAGACAATAACTGCAGAGATAATAATTGTCACCGCTTTGCGGCGCTCGACTGTGATGATAGGTGATTCGTTTAGTTGACTCATGATTTAATTCTATCTAACTAGATTGCTCTTAAGTGAGAAAGCTCCTGGTGATTGACGCCACGAAAACGTTCGAGTTCATTTTCCCAGTCTTCTCCAAGGCAGTGCGCTATCCCTGAACGAATAGACTCTTCATCAAAACTCTTTTGCAGAATTTCGTTGATCTGATTTTCACTCACTAATACCGCCCCTGACAGGTCAGTTACGGCGCGATGTATACCAAGCTCAGGAGTGAAACGAAATAACTCTCCCCCGCTATTGGAGTCCTCTTGAACTTCAAAGTAGAGGTAGTGCCAACTGCGAAGCGCACTTGCAACTGCCGCTGCGACTCCTGCTCGATCACGCCAGGTGAGCGTGCATTTAAATGTGCCCGCTTTTAACATCTGAGGCGTCCACTCACATCGAGTTGATAGGCCAAGCAGATCTGCGAGCGCCCATTCGACGTGGGCGCGCAGCGCCGATGGCGCGCTATGAATCGTCAGCGAGCCTCGGACGGCTAATGCTGATGAGGACTGGGTTAAACGTTGCATGAAAACTCCTAGCAAGGACGCCCTGTGCGACCTTCCCCGGCCGCCTTTTGCTCCTGCTAGTGCCTCCATTACACACCTCTAGTGCTCAAACTGTCCAGTCCTTCTTTAGGTATCTAGAGATATTGGCGGTAGAGTTTGCACCAGTCCGACGCTTAATCAGTACCCGTATCATGTAACACATAATCGGTATCGCTGGCGCAAGAGGAAGACCGTGATCGAGGATTTCTCGAGCACCCACATATCGAAGGAAAAGTAAAACATGGCAACAGGTACAGTTAAGTGGTTCAACTCTGAAAAGGGTTTCGGTTTCATTGCAGTTGATGGTGGCGGACAAGATGTATTCGTTCACTACTCAGCTATTCAAGGAAACGGTTACAAGTCCCT
>WLOR01000047.1 GCA_009699165.1 Actinomycetota bacterium
AGTGAGACTGAATTTATACACCAGCGCTCATCGGTCGGAACGTCATAACCCTCACCTTTGAATACATGCCCTAAGTGAGAACCGCATGCAGCGCATCGCATTTCTGTACGCACTCTTGGAAAAAGTGAACGATCTTCAATGAGCTCAACGGCATCGTCGGCTGTTGGTGCGTAAAAGGATGGCCATCCACAACCCGAGTGAAATTTAGTCTCACTTTTAAAAAGTACCGCACTGCAAGCCTTACATTTGTAAACGCCGACTTTATCCGTATCGATATATTCGCCTGTGAAGGGCCGCTCGGTTGCCCCATTTCGCAACACGTCATAAGAGAGTGGATCTAGCTTTGCCGCTAATTCTGCTTTATTTATTGCAACGGGATACTCTTTCTCTTTCACGCCGATACCCCAACTGTTGGATATGCCACTCCAGTGCTTGAATGACAGTCATAGCCATTGGGGTTTTTAATTAAATATTTCTGGTGGTACTCCTCTGCCATGAAGTATGTGAGACCTTCTGCGCTAACTATTTCAGTCACAATCTGATCGAGAGCTTGCTCTGTCAAAACTGCCTGATAAACATCACGCGAGGTTACTGCAGTGACATATTGAAGCGGAGTTGTCGTATAAATTGCACTTCGATATTGCGTCCCAATATCCCCACCTTGCTGATTCAAAGATGTTGGGTCATGCATAGTCCAAAACTCTTCTAGTAAACGTTGGTAAGTAACCTTTGATTCATCAAAAATCACTTTCACCATTTCGGCATGGCCGGTTTTGCCAGTGCAGACCTCTTCATACGTTGGATTTTGGGAACTACCACCCATGTAACCCACGGAGGTTTCTATAACTCCTTCAATCTGCCAGAAACGCCGTTCGGCGCCCCAAAAACAGCCAGTTGCAAAATATGCTGATGAACTCATGGGCGTGATTCTTTCAGTTTCATTGCAATCACGCACCCGCTGATAGCCTTGCATCCGTTGAACCCTTAGAGCCCCCGTAGCTCAGGGGATAGAGCACCGCCCTCCGGAGGCGGGTGCACAGGTTCGAATCCTGTCGGGGGCACACGCGAGATAAATCACCTCAGAAAATGGAAATCTTTTCCCTTACATCCTTGTTAATAGTGCAAGAAGGCGAGAGAATTAACGCCTTGCGCATCCAAAGATTGCGTATCAACAATGAAGTTTGATCTGATGATGCCTCGCCACAACGGGGTTAGAGGAGGCACGCACATGGATTGGCGACACAGATCGGCTTGCCGCGATGAAGATCCCGAGCTATTTTTCCCAGTTGGAAACACAGGACCTGCAATAAGCCAGATTGAAGAGGCTAAGAAAGTCTGTAACCGCTGTGTTGTGAAAGAGCCATGCTTAGCGTGGGCTCTTGAGAGCGGGCAAGACGCTGGCGTATGGGGTGGGCTTTCAGAGGATGAACGTCGCGCGCTTAAGCGTCGCGCCGCCCGTAACCGCGCACGTTTGCAGGAGCAGCAAAACAGCTTCTAAAGTTTTTCTATAGTGGAAAACGAAGTACCGCGGTTGTTCCAAGAGCTGTTGACGTTAATCTTAATGTTCCTTTTAGTTCGTTCTCTGTCAACGTGCGCACAATCTGCAAACCCAAGTTAGATGACGTAGCGAGATTAAAATCTGTTGGCAATCCGATTCCATCATCAATGATTGTTATAACGCATTCATTGCTGTAGCGAGAGAGTTTGATTGAGAGTATTGAACCCTGCTGCGCCAATCCATGTTCTAGTGCATTGTGCATAAGTTCTGTTACTACCAATGATAAAGGCGTAGCCAGTCTTGACTCTAGTGAACCTAATTCACCTTCACGTGCTATCGATAACTCCCCCATGCGCGGACTTAGTTCAAGTGCATGCGTAATTAGACTCGTAAGAACTTCATCAAAGGCTACATCGGTCTCGCCACTGCTAGAAAGAGTCTCATGGACAAGGGCAATGGATGCTATTCGACGTACTGCTTCATCTAGTGCCGAAGCAGCACCAGGATCTTCGATTCGCCTTGCCTGTAAACGCAATAGCGCCGAAACAGTTTGTAAATTATTTTTCACGCGATGATGAATTTCGCGAATCGTTGCATCTTTAGTTACAAGTTCGCGATCACGTCTGCGCAGCTCTGTCACATTTTGAAGAAGAACTATTGCTCCTATGCGATCTGAACCAGCCAGCAATGGCAATACAAGCAGATCTATTGTTGCGCCTTGGTTATCAATCTCAACTCTTCGCAAAACTTTTCCATTTAAGCGGGTGTTAACCCCTTCCTCATGGGCATCTGCTGAGTTTTTAATAACGGCCTCAGCAACTTCGCCTAACTTATGATTTTGAATCTCACTTTTCCATCCCATGCGACTAAAAGCCGACCTGGCATTTGGACTGGCAAAGGAGATAACTCCATTGATATCGAGGCGGATTAAACCATCGCCAACTCGAGGTACTGGCTCAAATAATGAGCCCGCATCTTTGTACGGGAATGATCCTTCTGCAATCATGCGATTGAGTGAATGGGCAATTTCGCGATAATTTAGCTCTAGCGCCCCAGGAGAGCGCATTAAATCTGCATTTCGATGGCGCGAAATTACTGCGATTACCTGACCATCAAAAAAGACTGGAATTGTCTCTTCCTTAATCATCAATTCACCGATTTTTTCGGGCTCTGAGTTTCGAATAATCTCTCCGCTTGAAAGTGCATCGTCGATGCGGCTTCGACTTCCCCACATGACTTCATCGCCAATAACATCATCAACAAATACTGTTGCTGCAGTTGTCGGGCGAATATGTGCAACTGCAACATGGCCTGTGGGCCACAACTTCACATCTTTTCGAATCGGGACCCACAGAATTAAATCTGCAAATGAGAGATCGGAGAGCAACTGCCAATCTGCGACTAACTCACGAAGGCGGTGAGCCTGATCCAAAGTTACAGAGCTGCGACCGTGAATTAAGTTTTCGAACTGTGGCACGGTTACTTCCAGTTGTCTAACTCTTGAGTAATCTCCTGAGTCGCAAACCAGATCAATTCATCCTCACCTTGCTCAGCCAACAGAGCGCACTGGACTTGATCCCAATGTATTGGGGCTATTACTAAATACGTTGCATCACGGGCTTCTCCATACTGCCCCTGAACTAAATCAACAGCTAGGACTATGCCCGGAGCCGTTTGCGATGTTCTAAGATTCAATGCCGCTTCACCACCCATTACTGATAATAGGTATTCAATCTCTTCTTGATCACAATCTAGATTTTCAGCGACAAAATTTGGCGTTGGAGCAAAGACTTCTGCGGCATGAAAACTCCCTGACTCTAGAAATCCTGCAAGATCGTCATGAGATAGTGGGAGGTAGGCACGCATTCTCCAATGATATTAGAAGTTAGCTGGCCTTTTCGCTTGCAATCTTTGCAATTGATTTACGCAGAGCAGAGCGGTCATTAACCTCTATAAGTGTCGCTTTTTGAGCCTCTGCGGCACTTATCGCGCGAGAATCCCGAGCGATAACCCGTAAGTTTAACGGGCGAAGTTGAGTAGTGATACTAAGGAATTTGGCCTCTTCATCTGAACCTTTTCGACCCTGAGAGCGCATATTGAGAGTAAAACTCAATGCGCTTCGAATAGATGTCATCTCTATGAGGGAGGCAACCTGCTCTAGACGGTGCAATCCCAAAAGATCTGGTCGTGCAACTACCATCAACTCATCTCCTTGATCGCATGACCAAGTAGTCATCGTTGAAGTCCACCGCCTGTCAGTAAGTCGATTGGATAGGCCTGATATCGATCCCAAATCAATGATGATGTGATCGAAAGACTGCAAGGCCTGATCCATAAAAGTATCAATCGATACAGCTTGCTCCTGCGAAATCTCAGCCACCGAAAATGATGGAGCGATATTTCTCCATCCTTTTTCACTCTGTACATTGCGCACGGCAAGTAAGGTTGCAATAGATGGTGCTCGATAGTTTGCATCGATTAAGAGAGTTTGCTTTTCAAGAACACTTAGCTCCATCGCAAGATTGATAGCTAACGTAGTGCATCCTGTATTACTTCCAGCCGAACCTATTGCCAACACCTGTGCTCTCCTGCCCTGCAAGGAGAGTTGGGTACTCTGCCGGAGCATCGGTGCACGTATGAAGCCACGTACCAGACTTACTAAATCCGTGGCGGTTGATGGAACTAAATGTATTTCACCTAGTCCGCTGTCTTTTTCTGGGTTAGATGAAAACCCAACGACCTGTTTTACGAGCGGTGATATGGCATTGAGTCGTTCGAAGTTAATGCCTGATAAATCTGGGGCGAATATAAGTATCGATCCGCGTGCGCTTTCAGGGTTATTCTTGAGATAAATCTCAAGTGACTCAATATCAATTGCTCTAAAAAGGACACTCCAGCCCTGTGCAAATAGAGTGCCAGCGACAAATCCCTCAGTCTGAGCATTTGCTATTGCAGTTATTACCGTTGGGAGCTCGAGATCAGACATGAGATCGGACCACCACTAATCGTCCATGCGCTGTTGCACTCAGAATGCGCAGAACCTGCGTCTCTTCAACTGCAATGGTGAGCGATACATCAGTTCCAAAGTTGTTGCCCTTTTGGTCATATCCCAACAGTGTGACTCCTCCCAAAATTAATTCGGGCTCGATTGGTATCTCTCCATTTTGACTATCAATTACCCAATAGATGTCTACGACCTCACCAATTTCGATTCCTGCGGCTAAGTCGACTGCGCGAATACTTATAGGTACAGCGCTTTGCGCTAAGTGAGTGCTACCTGAATTTACATTCTGTGTACTTAAGATTTGGCCAGCAACCACTTTATTAATAACGACGAGACCAACTGGTACATCGCCTTTAGTTAAGTAAAGCGAGGCACTTGAGTCCAAATCCAAATGCCTTAGCTCTATATCTGCATTGAGAATCTGATGTCCTGGTGCCAGATTAACCGAGGCAACCCAATATTCATCACCTCTATGAGAAAAAGTTGCTAGGAAGAGAGCGGAGAGAAATGAGGCGGCAATCAAAGCTATGGCTAGCGGCGTCCTAGTGCGTATTGAGTCTTTTTTATATGTCATAGCGCGAACTCAAGGCCAAATAAGCGCAAAAGTTTGAACGTTATCCACAATCATCCTTTTGGATGAGACTAACTCATCTGGTTGGTTGAGTGTTTTTAGCTCTCAAGCGATAAATCTAACCCTATGACTACTAATCCAATCTATGACGAAGCTCCATTATTTAATCGAATAACCCTGACTAGCATCTCAAGTGATGAGAATGAAGACTGGCTGCATCCCGTCCTTGAAATCTTTCGCCCTATAACTGAGCCTCTTCTGCTCAAGAAAAATAGGCTCTACTGTCTTCCAACGTACTTTGATGATGAATTCGATCCCGACTTCGCCCCTGAGCCAACCTCAGCGCTGGATTTACCTGATCTCGAACTGTGGTGTGCGAGCTTTGCGAGAAATATCCTTGAGATTCTTGCCGGTAAAAGACAGGCATCACAACTGACTAAACAGTTTCACCATCGAGTTTTTGGTCAACTCGAAAAGAAGGCTGGAAGTGAAAAAGAGGTTGGGAAGATACGAAAAATCCACATCAGCGAGCCTTTAGATGGAATCTGTGAGACGACAGTAACCGTGCGCTTTGGTGGGCGATTGCGCGCGCTGGTATTTAGATTTGAAGGTGTCGATAAGAGATGGCTTTGTACCGCTTTGACGCTGCTTTAAGCAGCGCCGTGACAGCGCTTAAACTTTCGACCCGAACCACAAGGGCATGGAGCATTTCTTGAAACCTCGCCAGTGGTTTTAACACCTGTCTCATCTGCAGCCGTGTACTGCAATCCAGTTGTTGGAAGTGGCTTTGCTTCAAGTCCAGCTCCCGTAACCGTATTGCTCGTGCTCTCAATGGTGATTTCGATATTAAACAACAACCCTGCAATCTCTTCTTTGATTGCATCCATCATCGCTGAGAAAAGCTCGTAACCTTCACGCTGATACTCGACAAGTGGATCGCGTTGAGCCATCGCACGAAGTCCGATACCTTCTTGCAGATAATCCATCTCGTATAGGTGCTCACGCCACTTGCGATCTAGTACTGAAAGTAAAACTTTTCGTTCAAGTTCGCGCATTACTTCAGCGCCTAAGTTCTCTTCTCGGGCTGCATAGGCCTTTTCACAGTCTTCTACGATTCTGGCAATCAGGAACTCTGTGCTCAGCCCGCTCCTTGATCCAGCAGATTCAATAATTTCTTCAATTGTAAATGAGACTGGATAAATGCTTTTGAGTGCACTCCAAAGAGTTTCTAAATCCCAATCCTCACCATAGCCTTGAGCGGTAGCGCTTGTAACATATGCAGAAAGAGTTTCGCGTACAAAGTCAGCGATTTGATCTTTAATATCTTTACCCTCAAGAACCATGCGACGTTCGCCGTAAATAACTTGGCGCTGGCGGTTCATGACATCGTCATACTTTAAAACATTCTTACGCATTTCAAAGTTTTGTGCCTCTACTTGAGTCTGCGCAGATCTAATCGCATTGCTGACCATTTTAGATTCAATCGGTGCATCCTCTGGAATGCCTGCCGCAGTTAAAAAGCGTTCAACCATGCCTGAGTTAAAGCGGCGCATAAGTTCATCTTGGAGCGAGAGATAAAAACGCGATTCACCAGGATCGCCTTGGCGACCTGAACGCCCACGTAACTGGTTATCGATGCGTCTTGACTCATGGCGCTCTGTTCCAAGAACATAAAGACCACCTAAAGCAATAACCTCTTCATGACCCTTTACCACTGCTGCTTTTTGACGTGCTATCTCATCTGGCCATGCCGCTTCATATGCTTCGGCATCATCAACTGGAGAGATCCCTCGACGTTGAAGTTCAAAGTCGGCCATGAACTCTGGATTGCCGCCCAGCATGATGTCAGTACCGCGACCTGCCATATTCGTAGCAACTGTGACAGCTCCACGAACTCCGGCACGGGCGATGATTGCTGCTTCACGTTCGTGGTGCTTGGCATTTAAGACTTCGTGAGGAACGCCCGATTTTCGCAAAAACGCTGAGAGCTCTTCGGATTTTTCAACGCTAACCGTACCAACCAATACTGGCTGACCCTTACGGTGTTTTTCAACGATATCTGCAGTCACTGCCGCAAATTTTCCAATTTCAGATTTGTATACTAAATCGGCCTGATCGATTCGAACCATCTCACGGTTGGTAGGAATCGGAACCACTCCGAGTTTATAAATCTGATAGAACTCTGAGGCCTCTGTCATTGCGGTACCGGTCATTCCAGAAAGCCTTGAATATAGGCGGAAATAGTTCTGCAATGTAATTGTGGCAAGAGTTTGATTTTCATCTTTAATTTCAATGCGCTCTTTTGCCTCTAGCGCCTGATGTAAGCCTTCGCTATAGCGCCGACCAGCCAACATTCGTCCAGTGTGCTCATCAACAATTAAGAGTTCACCATTCATAACTACGTAGTCTTTATCGCGCTTAAACAACTCTTTCGCCCGAACCGCATTATTGAGATAACCAATCATTGGTGTATTTGCAGCTTCGTAAAGATTGCCAATCTGAAGCAACTCCTCGACCTTTGTCACACCTGCTTCTAGTATTCCAATAGTCTTTTTCTTTTCATCAATCTCATAATGAACATCACGCTGCAATTTTCCGACGTGATTTGCAAATTCGACATACCACTTGGTGGCTTTGTCTGCGGGTCCACTGATGATTAAAGGCGTACGAGCTTCATCGATTAAAATCGAGTCAACTTCATCGACAACTGCAAAGAAGTGATCGCGTTGTACGCATTCTTCAAGCGACCAAGCCATATTGTCGCGAAGATAGTCAAAACCAAACTCATTGTTTGTTCCATACGTAATATCTGCTAAATATGCTTCCCGACGTTCAGCTGGAGACATATTTGCGAGAATTACCCCGACCTTTAAACCTAAGAAGCGATGAATGCGACCCATCCATTCACTATCGCGCTCTGCTAAGTAATCATTTGTCGTAACAACGTGAACGCCACGACCTGCTAATGCATTTAAATATGATGGAAGTGTTGCAACAAGTGTCTTACCTTCACCTGTTCGCATCTCGGCGATATTTCCACGGTGCAGAGCGGCTCCACCCATTAACTGAACGTCGTAATGGCGCTGGCCTAAAGTTCGCTTTGCCGCCTCACGTACCACTGCAAAGGCTTCAGGCAATAAATCATCAAGGCTCGTACCTTGGGCATATCGGCTCTGAAAAATGGCGGTCTGTTCGCGCAGTTCACTATCCGAGAGTGCGCTGATGCGCGCCTCGTGTCCATTGACAACGGCAACAACTTTGCCGAGCTCACGTAATAGGCGTCCTTCACCTGCACGCAAAATTCTGTCAAAAAACGCTGGCATCGCTGGGCCTCTCGCACTTCATAGCTGAATCAACCCTCCTATCGTAGAGGTTGGGCCACGCAAGCGGTAACTGAGCCTAAGACGTGAAATCCGCGGGCAGAAAGGGCTCTAGCCGCCTCACCCAAGGTCGCACCTGTTGTGACCACGTCGTCGATGAGGATGAGATCACCGCGAGGATAAGCACCCGATTTGATGGCAAAGGCACCATTCATATTGATAGCTCGGGCCCTGGCATGAAGGCCGGTCTGGTCCTGAACCTTACGAACTAGTTCTAATGCATCGACAGACGGATAGCCGGTCGCCAAAGAAACCTCTTTTGCAATATCAACAATAAAGCTGCGGCCACGTCTTCGTCGAGCAGATAAAGACGATGGAATTGGAATTAACCGAATACTTCGATGTGAAAAATCCGCTCTCTTCAAAACATGAATTATTGCATTACTGATTAATTCATCAGCGGCCCTTAATCCATTTTCTTTTGCCGAGAGAATTATCTTGCTGGCAGTTGAGGAGTAAACAATCGCTGAGTGAATATTCATTCCCGAAACATGAGTTAAATAATAATGCGGGTGCCACTCTTGGCGACAGCTTGAGCAAATTGATAAACCAAGAGTATTGCATCCAAAACAGCGAGTAGGGAAAAGTAACTGACTAAAACCATCGTTAGATCGCATTAACTAAAGATAAGTCAGTCCTTTTTCCCGTAAAGCGACTTGTGGAAACTATGGGTGGTAATCATCAGGCTGCAGTTTGATTAATCGCGAATTTATCTCAGCGCCCGCCTGTCTTGGAAGGGTCAACACAAAGTGAGCGCCTTTGCCTGGTCGGCCCCAAGCATCAAGCTCACCGTTGTGAAGACGCGCATCTTCTAGTGCGATTGAAAGGCCCAAACCAGTACCACCACGAGTACGTGCCCGAGATGGATCGGCGCGCCAAAATCTGTCAAAGACTCTAATTAGCGTTGACTCATCTAGGCCAACCCCAGAATCCCGGACGCCTATTGCTACATCGTCATGACTTGCAATAATCGTGATTGCGATCGGCTTTTCTTCTGCATGATCAATGGCATTAGAAAAGAGATTGCGCAAGATTCTTTCAACGCGTCGAACATCGGCTTTAATATTTACTGAGTCCGCAATTGAGTAAATTCGCAGCTCCGTAGATCTCTCTTTTGCGACGAGTAAAAGGTCATCAGCACAACGTTGAGCCAGAGCGACTAGATCAAAATCAACGGCCTCTAGAATCGCTACTTCGGCGTCAAATCGGCTGATTTCAAGCAAATCTTCAAGGAGCTTTTCAAATCTATCAAGCTGGGCAACCATGAGTTCAGAGCTTCTAGCAACGATTGGATCAAATCCATCGCGTGCTGAGAAAATAACTTCAGATGCCATACGTAAAGTTGTCAATGGCGTTCGTAGTTCGTGTGAAACATCGGATACAAATCTTTGCTGAACTCGCGAGAGATTTTCGAGTCTGGCAAACTGCTTTTCCAAAGATTCAGCCATCTCATTGAATGCATTTCCGAGAGTCGCAATCTCATCTTGAGAGCGCACGGCCATTCGCTCTGCAAAGTTTCCGGCAGTGAACTGACTTGCAATCATTGCGGCGTGTCGGACAGGTCGAACTACTTGTCTGACTACCAGCCACGTAATTAAACCAATCAGCAGAATTAATGAGAGGCCAGCCAGAAGTAAATATCTTTGTATGAGGTTTAATGTCGTGTTTTGATTTGCAAGAGAAAAGAGCAAATACATTTCATACTGCCCCGCATTAGGGATCGAGACTTTTTCACCAATAGCTAAACCAGGGATTTTAGCGCCACCGATATAGCGAATTGTGACGTAGCCATAGCCATGATTAGGGCTTTTGCGCACTTTTGCACTTAAGTTAGCCGGAATCGAAACTGGGTCTACTAAGTTAGAAGTGATTTCATAATCAAGCTCTCTGGAGTTGCCTGGACTTCTTAAAAAAACTACCTCTCTTGCGTTTTCATTCGATGTCAAAGATGTCGCCGATGCAATAACATCGTTAATTACTTTGCGTACATCTTCCTCTTTAGCTCCTTGCGCTAGCAAAAGCCGGTACTGAGCACTAAAAATAGTCGAACGTGCCTCTACTATTGAAGATTGTAAATTTACTTTCTTGATTCCTGCCGAAAGTTGCGAATTTAGAGCTGATCCCGCAATATAGATAACAACAACGGAGAGCATTACAGTAGAGAAAATAACCTTTAGAGCAAGTGAGTTTCGCAGCCTGTGGAATATCGGGTTCATCCCTTACGAACCGCCCATTACTCCAGCTTTATACCCAACACCTCGGACCGTCACAACGATTTCTGGGCGCTCGGCATCGTGCTCAATTTTGGCCCGCAGTCTCTGTACATGCACGTTAACTAGTCGAGTATCTGTTGAGTGCCTATATCCCCATACTTCGGTTAGCAGTGCATCTCTTGAAAAAACTCGACCCGGCTCTTTTGCAAGTGCAACAAGTAAATCAAATTCGAGTCGAGTCAGTGCAATTTGCTTACCAGCACGTAACACTTGGTGTGCGGCAACATCTATTGCTAAATCTCCAATTGTGAGCAGGCCAGAGATATCTGTATTTGTACGGCGTAATCGAGTGCGA
>WLOR01000048.1 GCA_009699165.1 Actinomycetota bacterium
CGACCCTTGCGGCGAATGACTTTGCACTTATCGCAAATCTTCTTAACGCTTGGATTAACCTTCATGTCGTTGTGCTCCTTCGTTACTTATAACGATAAATAATTCGACCTTTTGTAAGGTCATACGGACTCATTTCCACGATCACACGATCTGCAGTCAAGATGCGAATGTAGTTCTTTCGCATCTTGCCACTTATGTGTGCGAGGACTTTATGTCCATTAGTTAGTTCCACACGAAACATCGCGTTAGGTAAAGCTTCGGAAACGGTGCCTTCCATTTCGATGGCGCCATCTTTGCTAGCCAATCTGTACCCACATCTCTGTTAATGCCTGAAACAAGCGAAGTTGTAGTTTAGAGGGCGGGCGCGAATAAGGGAAATCGGCCCCTTGAAACTACACGGGTGTAACTCAGATCCAAGCCCTGCATCCACAAGGACCAGAATCAGGCTATTTGGCTCGAATTCTGGCCGCAACCGCCTGGGCAATCACAGCCGAAGAGCCAAATGCACGAATTAGATTCTTGGGAGCAAATTCCCGGGTTGGCCAGCCCATATCGATAAATATCGCCTCTGGGTATCGCTCATACAAACGCCTTAATGTGGCAAGCAGTGGGGCATCGCGATAGGCATCCCTAAATGCGACGACTAATTTTTTAGTAGAAAGAGTTTCGGCATCACTTGCATGAATATCACACGAGATCCCTACGGCGCGTAGTTCTCTATGCATTCCCCACGAAACATCACCTGCTGCGATAGTCGGCTTGGTTCCAATCTCTACCAAGTTAACGGCACCGGGTTCTAGTTCCACCGAGCCAGAAATTTCAAATCCATGAATTAAATCTTTGAAGTCGACAGCAGCTGTTGCTAGGCCGCTGTATTTATTAGTTGAACGCCAAGAGATGATTCTTTTCTCTGACTCCTCGAGTGAATTAGTTGGCAATAAGCCTGAATCGACTGCCGTTTTAATCCAGTCAAAACTTGATGCCACAAAGGTAGATTGATCTCCCATTCCGGAAAAACACAGCAAGTCTGCCCCAGCAGATAATGCTTTTAGTGCAGATTCATGGATTTTTGCTGGGCCACCGATTGCACCCATATCAAGTGCATCAGTTACGACCAAACCGTTAAATTTCAATACTCCACGTAAGTAGTCTCGTATCACTTTACTTGAGAGTGAGGCAGGGAGTTTTGCATCAAGTGCTTCTGCCACTAAATGGCCAATCATGACTGCAGAAACACCTGATTCAATTGCAAGCTTAAATGGGTATACATGTTGAGATTCATAATCAGCTAACGACATCTTTATGTGCGGCAAGTCATGATGGGAATCTTCTAAGACGGCCCCATGTCCGGGAAAATGTTTCACGCATGCGCCAACACCAGCATTTTGGAGGCCCTTGATAGCCGCAGCTACATGTCGCGAAACAACATCAGTCGACATTCCAAAAGAACGAACACCGACAATTGGATTATTTTCAAATGCAACAACATCTGCGACCGGTGCATAAGTAATATCTATGCCTAACTCTCGCAAAATAGTCCCCATTGAGAAATAAGAACGGTATGTGAGGTTTTCATCATCGCATTGACCTAATAAGGCAGGTGTTGGATAACGGCTTCCCTCGCGCACAAAAAGCCGCGTTACATCGCCGCCTTCCTCATCTATTGATACAAGCACCTCGGGGTTATAGCTACGGAGCTCTTCAATTAATTTTGTAGCGGCTTCAAAATTCGGAGTATTCGATGCAAAAAGTGTGACAGACCCTAAACCATTTTCCAGCCAAGGTTTGATCCATTCCGGAACTACTGCTCCCCCAAAGCCTGGTGAAAAAGTGGAAAGAATCGTTCGATCAAGGGATGTTAGTGGTTTCATCATTATCCCTTTACAGCTCCGGCGGTTACACCAGTAGCGATTTTATCTTGGATAAGTGAGAAGAAAATGACGACAGGAATCGCAGTCAAAGTCGATGCTGCCATTAGTGGGCCCCAGTCCGTTCCAAATCTATTTGTAAATCCAGCTAACCATATTGGCATCGTTGCTTTGTCTTGGCTTGAAAGCAAAATATATGCCAATAGGAACTCATTCCATGCTTGAATAAATGCAAATATCGCGGTTGCAACTAAACCTGGTGCCATCAATGGAAATAGAACAAGGCGATATGCCTGTGGTTTTGTGCAGCCATCAACCAAGGCTGCCTCTTCTAACTCGGCAGGTATATTCACTAAGAAGCCACGGAGAGTCCACACAACAAATGGCAAAATAAAGGCGATGTACGTCAAGATGACGCCAGCTAATTTGTCCGTCAAATTTAGCTTAGAAAGTAAAAGATAGAGCGGAATTAGCAATGCAGATAATGGCAGCATTTGTACCATCAAAATACTTGCAACATATATCCGTTTGCCTTTGAACTTCATACGGGCGACAGCAATAGATGCAAATAGTGCTACAAACAGGCTGATAGTCACCGTAAAGAAAACCACTATCACTGAGTTAATGAGAGCTTTTGAAAATCCCTCTTTTGTCACTGCCTCCACATAATTTGATAGCGAAAATGAGTGAGGGAGAATCGTTGGTTTAGTTGAAAGGATGTCACCCTTAGGTTTGAATGAAGTAGTAACCATCCAATAAACAGGAAAGCCCATAAGAACAATCGCAAAAATCCCAGAAATATTCGCAAATATAGAGCTAGAGGTGCGTTTCATTCGTCGCCCATCCGCATCATTTGGCGTAAGTAATACCCAGTAACCCCGACTAAAGAAAATATCATGATGAGCGAAATAGCTGCGCCTTTTCCGTATTCACTGAGCCCGAAGGATTTCTGGAAGGCATAAATTGCCATCGTGTAATACTCCGCCGATGGCCTGCTATCGAGGAATATCCAAATATGTGAAAAGATCTGAAAATCCCAGATAGTAGAAAGAGAAATCAAAATAATGTAGACTGGAAGGAGCATGGGAAGCGTAATATTTCTGAAAACTTGACGGGGATTCGCACCGTCGATCTCGGCAGCCTCAATCAGATCTTTTGGAACTTGTGTTAAAGCTGCATAAATACTGATTGTAATGAAAGGCAGAGCGCCCCACGCGACGCATCCTCCAATTATAAGGAAGCCAGAGAATGTATTAACAAAATAGTTGTGGTTATCCATTTCAAAGCCTAGAGAGTTTATGAGAGCGGTAACAATGCTGAAATTGAAAGAGAAAAGCCAGCGCCAAACTGAGATTGAGACCAACTGTGGCATTGCCCAAACTAATATAAGCACTCCATTTAATGCTTTACGGATTAGCGGGTGCATATTCACCATTAGATGTGCGAGCCAGGCTCCAACAATTATCGATACTGCAACCATCCCTGCAGTAAAAATCAGAGTTCGTTCTAAAATCTTCCAAAACTCAATATCTGTGAAAGTTTCCTTGAAATTATCCAATCCGACGAAAACGCCTTTGCCAGCGATTATCTCTGCCAACCCGTATCTTTGAAAAGATAAAGAAATTAATTTGTAAACTGGAAATCCAAGAATTAAGACAAGTGCGAGCAAACTTGGTGCGATGAGCAGGTAGGGCCATGGCTTAAAAGTGCGTGGCTTTTGCAACCGATCCACGCTAGTAGTCAATTAGGGCCTCCCATAGAAAATATGTTGTGAGGAGATGCGACTTTCCCTCGAACAAGTCGCATCTCCTCACGCTTCCAAATTAGAACTGGTACTAGTTAAGAAGTTTAGTTATTTCTTCAGATGCATCGGCAGCAGCCTTTGCAACTGTCTTCTTACCTGTGGCAATGTCGGCGAGCATTGTTTGAAGAGTATTTGCATTCTCAACATCAACCCACTTGATTGCACCTGGGACGAACCAGGAGTTCTTAGCTGCTGCTGCAACCGGAGCTGCAGGACCAGTAATGAGACTAAGCATTCTTGTGTTGTTTGGAATCGCACCGCTTAGAGCGATGGTCTTCATCTGTGTTGCATTTGTGTAGTAGCGAATCCAAGTAGCTGCAAGCTTTGCGCTTGGCGCATAGCTTGGGACTGCAAGGTTGGATCCACCTAGGAATGCAGGTGAAGCTTTGCCAGCCTTAACAGAAGGCATTGGGAAGAAGGCCCAGTCAGTACCAATCTTTGGAATACAGCATGATTCCCAGCCATTTGAATATGACATAGCAACCTTTCCACCATTGAATACATCCCATTGAGCTGCTTCAGTTCCTGACTTATCAGCCTTGGATAGAAGATCACTTACCTCTTTGAATCGATTCAACCCGCGAATTGCTGCATCTGAATCTAGTGAGCCGACCCACTTGCCACCAGATTTTGTTGCAATAGCGCCACCTTCATCATAAACAAATGACATGGCTGCATACCAATACTTACCTGGTAGATAAACTGCTGAGAAATCTTTGTCAGTTCCATACGCCGCCATTAACTTCTTGCCGGCTGCTAAGAATTCGGCATAAGACTTTGGAACAGAGATTCCTTGTGCTTTAAATAGTGAAGGGCGATACATGATTGCTCGTGCACCTGCATAGTAAGGCACTCCATACAACTTTCCATTGTAACTTCCTGCATCTGCAAGTGCTTTAAGCCAAGTTGCACTATTACCAAATGATGGCTTATAAGAACTGAGATCTGCAAGTGCGCCTGCAGCTGAATACTTCATAACTTCTGTGTTTCCAAACTCAACTACATCCGGACCTTTTTGGGCCACTAATGCAGCATCAAGTTTCTTGAGGTGGTCTCCCCAAGTTTGGAATTCAACAATGACTTTTGTTTTTGGATAAGCAGCAGAAAAAGCTGCATTTGCATCTGCAAGTGCTGATCCGAAATCTTTCGCATCTGGCATTAGCCATACTGTGATTGAGCTCGGGGCAGCTGCTTGAGCAACGGTGCTTCCGGTAAATGCAACAGCGCTAACAAGGGCTGCAACACTTATGGCAGCAATTGATTTAGCACGAAGTGTGCGCATACAAGCCTCCATAAAAGTTCCACGATCTTAAGAGGGTTCAAAAGATCTAGTAGGACAGGTATAGACCAATTTTGAGAGATTGGCTAGTATCTGGCCAGGGAATACCTCTCAATTTTCTCCTTATCCCCCTCTCTCTGGGGCTTTGGGTTAGGTTATGCCTGACGGGAAAGTACCCCCCGAACAATCAGGTAGGTGGCGCAAATGGCAAAAGAAGAGGTCAGAAAACAGTTTCGGCTGGCCGACCTTTTGCGCACTGAGATCTCTGAACTAGCCACCCATGACCCTATTCCAGGTGAACGTGCACTAGCCGAACGATTTGGAACATCACGCGTAACGATTCGGCAGGCTCTAGCGCTGCTCCAAGATGACGGTTTAATTTACACGGTGCATGGTGCAGGCTCCTTCGCCGCACCTCCTCGTGTTATCAAGCAGATGAAACTTTATTCCTTTACGCAAGAGATGAAACAGCGAGGCTTGAAACCATCGACAAAACTTATTAGCGCGCAGTTGATAGACGATGATGAAAAAGCTGTTGATGACTTTATCGTTGTTAGCGAGCCCGCATATCGTATTGAACGATTACGTTTAGGTGACTTAGAGCCGCTATCTTTAGAAATTACATACGTTAACCAAAGTATTGCACCAAATCTACTTGATCACGATCTAACTAAATCTCTGTACCACATTCTTGAGAGTAAATACGGACAAGAAGTTTTTAGCGCAGATGAGCACTTAACACCAATTATTGTTGATAAAGAGATTTCAAAGTTGCTGAATGTTCCGGTTGGAAGCGCAGCGATTAGGACACAAAGGACTGGATATAACATACGGGGGGAAGAAGTTGAGAGATCAATTTCGATTCGCCAAGGGAATCGTTGGGATTTTAAGTACTCGATTCGAATTTAATTTTTATTAACACTAAAAATAGAACTCCCTAAAAGAACCGCCAATCCAATAAAGACCGCTCCAGCTCCAGATGCAGCAGCAATTAAGCCTGCCCCGGCTGGAACGATGAACTGGCCTAGGCGATTTCCCATAAGACGTGCCGAAACTCCGAGGGCGCGCTCAGTCGCGTGCGTCTTTTGTGCCACAAGTGACATTGTTAAAGGCTGACCAATCCCAAGAGAAAAACCAGCAACGAAAACAATAACTGCCAGTGACATTGGGGTTTTCGCAAATGCCATACTCGCGCAAGCCCCGACTGAAATTAAGGTGCTCCACATGAGCAGTTGGTGGGTAGTAAAACGCTCACTTAATCGCCCTAAGAATAAACGCGACAACATGGTCGTGCCCGCGCGAAGTGCAAGGATGATTCCAACGGCATATGGTGAAAAACTATTTTCACTGCCATAAAGTGGCAAGAAAACCACGAGGACATCTGCGGTTGCAGAGATTGCTAGCGAAATATAAATCGCAGCCAGAATTCCTGGTTTCTTAACCAGTTTAATTGCTGCCGAATATGTTCCATCCCCATTTGTTGTTGCCGCTACTGATGGTTTCTCTCTGCGCCAACTAAGAACAGGGACAAGTGCTGCTATTGATAATGATGCACCTAATAAAAACGCATTTGAAGTCGATTTGGGGAGTGCGCCATCTGAACCTGCAACAAGTGTCGCAAGAAGCGGGCCAGCCATATGTCCGAGTGAAGCGCTAAATGTGTATAAACCAAAGTAACGGTCATAGCCTTCTCGCGGAGTTCGCAAGGCAACCATGGTCTGGCCACCAACCATGCATGCTAGATGTGCCACTCCGGATAAGGCGGTAGCAATTGCGAGCAGCAGAAGTGAGTTTGAAAATACCAGCAGGAAAGAGGTAAGAATCATTGTAAAAGTTCCAGCAATAATGAACTTACCTTCTCCCAATTTTCCAACTAAGCGGCCAAACTGAAGCGCCAACAAAACGGGAAAGAGTGCATAAACGGCAGCAATCAATCCGACTTGAGCCGGGTTGGCATCTAACTCAAGCGCACGATAAGTAATCATTGGCCGCAGCACATAAATAGTTGCTTGCGTTAGCGTTGAGCAGAGCAGTAATGGTTTAGCCCACGGAAGAAGCTTTTCTGCTGACATCTACTTTTTTGTAACTGCGAACTTCTTTTTAAAATTCCAAACAAGTGGACCAATAATCACTAGAAATAGGAGGCCATAAATGACCTTTGGAAAGCCCCCAGCAATAAGGATGTGCCAATCACCTTGGCTAATTTGGAGAGCTCTCTTAAATTGAAGCTCTGCAAGCGGGCCAAGGATTACACCGATGATCAAAGGCGTGATTGGAACGCCAAAACGACGGAACAGGTAGCCAATAACTCCTACAGCAAGTGCAACTTGTAAATCAAAGGTTGAGTTATTCAGGGCATAAGCACCGAGTAAGGCAAATGTAGTAATTCCTGCATATAAGTAATGTGATGGAATCTTTAATAAGAGAACCCAAAAACGAATCAAAGGCAGGTTGAGCACCAAGAGAAGTGCATTACCAATAAACAATGAGGCAATAAGGCCCCAGACAACCTCAGGATTGGTTTGAAAAAGCATGGGACCTGGTTGAATATTAAAAGATTGAAAAGCTACGAGCACTACGGCAGCCGTTGCAGATGTGGGTAAACCAAGGGCCAGCATCGGCACTAATACCCCAGCCGCATTCGCATTATTAGCCGCTTCTGGTCCTGCGACACCTTCAATCGCACCTTTGCCAAACTCTTCTTTGTTTTTAGATAAAGCTTTTTCAACACCATAACTTAAAAATGTTGGAACCTCTGATCCACCAGCAGGAATAACGCCGAGTGGAAAACCAATAGCCGTTCCCCGAAGCCACGGCTTCCAAGAACGTCGGAAATCATCCTTTGTCATCCAGGCTTTGCCGCTCATTGATAAGACTTCTATTGCCGCGATCTTGTGGCGACTCGCTAAGTACAGTGCTTCACCAAGTGCAAATATTGCGACAATAACAGTTACGGTTTCAATTCCATCAATTGCATTCAAATTTCCAAAAGTTAATCGAAGAGCGCCAGACTGTAAATCGGCACCCACTAAACCAATTACCAGCCCAACGGCCAAGGCCACCAAGCCGCGAATTCGAGAGCTTCCTAGGAGGGTTCCGACAGTTGCAAACGCCAGAATAATCAAAGAGAGATATCCAGCAGGTTGAATAGTCAACGCAAAGTCAGCCAATGTTGGTGCACCAAATGCGAGTAAAAGAGTTGCGATTGTGCCGGCAACAAATGATCCGATGGCAGCTGTGGCAAGTGCTGCTCCAGCTCTTCCGGCCTTGGCCATTTTATTTCCCTCAAGGGCAGTTATGACCGAACCACTTTCGCCGGGAGTATTCAGCAAAATTGAGGTAGTTGAACCTCCGTACATTGCACCGTAATAAATAGCTGCAAACATAATCAGCGCCGAAGTTGGATTGACTGTTAAGCAGACAGGCAGCAATAATCCGATTGCGAGTGCAGGCCCAATGCCCGGGAGTACTCCAACGAGGGTACCCAGAAAAGTACCGAGTAAGCCAAATAATAAGTTTGTGGGAGTAAATGCCGTTTGAAAACCATCCATCAACATTGAAAAACTATTTCCCATGACTATTTACCCAAGATCCCTTCGAAGAAACCTACCGGCAAATTAATATTCAAACCTTTAGTAAAAGCAAGGTAGACGACTCCAGCAAAGATCAGACTTATACCGAAGTCCTTGAGATACTTTCGAGAGCCAAATGCATAAGCGACTCCCCAGAAACAGATTGTCGCGGCCACGATATAGCCTGCAATATCAAGCAAAATAACATGCAAAGCTATCGCTGTCGCCAAAATTGCCATTGTCTTTAAATTTGCAGGCACAAACGGATCTCCTGGCTCATCGCCATCAGGCGTGGCATATCGCCCGCGCAGAACTTCAATGATTAAGCCAGCACCAACAAGTGATGTGAAAAACGCAACCATGTATGGAAAGGTCTGCGGACTTACGATTGATGAGCCCTGTGGAATATCCATCCGTGATGTATCCCATGCAACGAAAATGCCAAGCAGGAAGAGAGAGCCCGCAAATGCGAGCTCTCCCCTTCCTTGCTTAGAGATCTTTTGAAGAATCAATTAGATTCCAAGACCCTTCATTACAGCATTAATCTCTGGAATATGCTTTTCAAGGAATGACTTGAATGCATTTCCTGCGGCGAACTCGTTATCCCAGTTGTTCTTAACAAGTTGCGCCTTCCATGATGGCGAAACATGCATGATGTCGATTACCTTAATGAAGTTTTGGTAATCTGCCTTTGAAAGATCAGCTGGTGCCATAATTCCACGCCAGTTTCCGTAAACAAGATCGTATCCTTGTGAGACGAAAGTCTTTCCTTTATAGCCAGAAAGAGCTTTTGCAGATGAAACACCAAGCACTCGCAACTTGCCAGCGCTTACATAGGCTGAAAACTCTGCAGAGCCCGAGATTCCAACCTGAGTTGAATTGCTCAATAGTGACGTAATTACTTCAGGTCCACCTGAGAAGACAACGTAGTTCAACTTGGTTGGATCAATTCCGGCTTTTTGAGCAAGAAGCCCGATTACCTGATGATCGATTCCACCTTTGCTACCACCAGCGATAGCAACACTATTTGGCTTAGCTGTTAAGTCATCCATGAGTTGCTTCAATGTGCGGTACTTAGAAGAAGCAGGAACTACGATCGCATCGTATTCGCGCAATACCTTTGCAATTGGAGTTGAATCAAGAAGGTTAAGTGTTGACTTATTTGAATACAGTCCACCTGTCATAGCAATACCTGTAACCAGGGCTGCTTCTGGCTTTCCCTTAATCTCTTGGAATGCACCAAGTCCAACAGAGCCACCTGCGCCTGGCTTATATGTTGATGTGTAATCTGATAGTAAGTCCTCAGCCTTTAATGCATCACTAATCGCATTGCTTGTCAGTGAATAACCGCCTGGGTTTGCAGGAATAGTCCAGTCGATATTCTTCAATGCCTTTACATCTTTGTACCACCACTTTGTTTGTCCCTTGTAAGAACCATTTGGTACAACTAGACAAGTTAAATCTGAGCCATCGACTCCGCGGCCCTTTGCAACTTTTCCAGACTTGGCTGCGGCTGCTGTGCAATCATCGCCGACAACTGCTTTATCTGCTGGCTTAACCGCAGCTTGTGAAATTCCTGTGCTGCTCGCGAGAAGTGCGGCAACTGCGATGGCAGCTCCGATGCGTGCTACTTTCTTCATTGATATCTCCGTAACTCATTCCCCCGAGGGTGAGGGCTGGGGGAAATTTACTAGGAATATCTAAGTTTTGTAAGGTATTCGACTCCAAATATGAGCAATACTTACAGCAGATCGGAGATTTCTACCCCTAATCGAGCCAACTGCTCGCGACCACCATCTATTGCGGTCAGAACAAAGGGCTTTCCATCAGGACATATTGCATATGAATGTTCGAAGTGGGCCCCTCGCGACCCATCAGTTGAAACAACCGTCCAGTCATCCTTCAAAACCTTCATGCGCTCTGATCCCCGGGTAATCATTGGCTCAATGGCTAACGCTAAACCGGGAACAATCTCTGGGCCTTGGCCAGCTTTTCCAAAGTTTAATACATGGGGTTCTTGATGCATCTCAGTGCCGATTCCATGGCCACCGTATTCACGCAGGATTCCATATTTACCTTGCGAAATGGTGTACTGCTCAATTGCATATCCAATATCAGATAGCTTCGCACCATTTTTACCTGCTGCAATCCCGCGCCACATGGATTCTTCACATACATCCATCATCTTTTGATCTTCAGCGTTAACAGTGCCGATGCCGACGGTAAATGCAGCATCTCCATGCCAACCATCGATGATCGCTCCGCAATCGACCGAAACAACATCACCATCATTTATGGTTTTTGGTCCAGGGATACCGTGAACGATTTCATCATTGATTGAAACACAGATGGTTGCTGGAAAACCGTGGTAGTTCAAAAAGTTTGAAGTTGCACCAGAGCGTTTAATAACTGCCGCTGCTA
>WLOR01000049.1 GCA_009699165.1 Actinomycetota bacterium
ATGGTCGATGAGTTTCAGGAGAGCGATCCGGCTCAGAGAGAGCTATTAGCGGTATTGGCTGGCAATGACATAATCATCTGTGCCGATGCTGATAGCGCGGTCGGACGTTTTCGTGGGGCAGATCCCGATGGTTTATCTGCAGCGCTCGATCCATATCGTGCACAGGAGATTGTCTTAACCTCTGATTATCGAAGTGCTACTGACATCTTCGAGGTCGCATATACATATGCTCAAGGTTTACGAGGTGCTCCAACTACGCGCAAACGCACCTGCGCTAGCGAAATTACTGGCCAAGTTCAGGTTCATCGCTTGCGATCATCAGCCGAAGAAGCGGCATTTATCGCCCACCAGTTTCGCAGTGCTCATCTGCGCCAAGGTATTTCTTATAGCGACATGGCAGTCATACTGCGCAGTCCAAGTACAACGGCGTCGGCACTTCGTCGTGCGTTTTCACAGGTCGGAATTCCGGTGGCAAGTGAGCTGCAAGCCTTAGCTGGCAACCCTGCAATAGCACCGTTTTTATTACTGGCTCGTGTTGCAATAAAAGCGCAGCCACTCAACTTAGATACCGCCGAGCGATTATTAATGAGCGAGTTTGGGGGCGCTGATTCAATCTCACTTCGAAGAATCCGTCGCGCGATGATTTCAGCACGTATCGAAGGAGATGAACGTTCTGGAACTCAATTACTGCTCGATGCAATCAATGATGGCGACGTAATGATTGAGGGTGCTGACTCCGTTATGCGTGTGCATCAACTTCTTGAAAAAGCCCGTGCAGTTGCGCGCAACAAATCTGCACTAGCCGATGATCTCTTGTGGGCGATTTGGGATAACGCTGTGACAAGTGATGGTCAAAAACTCGCATCCGCATGGCGCTCACAGTCTCTGCGTCCAGGTGTACGTGGTGCTGCAGCTGATCGCGATCTCGATGCGATGATGCAGTTATTTGAAACCGCGGCTAGATACTCAGAGCGCTTTCCGCTTTCTGGCCCTGCTGCATTTATCGCCGAGATTTCAAGTGAAGATATCGCCGGAGATGTAATCACAGCAAAAGGTGTGCGGCCGGATTTTGTTGAGATTTTGACTGTGCATAGTGCAAAAGGTCGCGAGTGGGATCTTGTTGCAGTTGCGGGGTTGCAGGAGGGGACATGGCCTAATCTCAAGCAACGCTCATCACTCTTAGGTGCCGAACGCTTAGTTGAACGCCAGCGCAATCCCGATATTCCTCGTGATCAACTTGATGTAATCGCTTCAAATAGCCTTATGCAAGATGAAGCCCGACTCTTTCATGTGGCTCTAACCCGCGCCAAACAATCACTTTTCATTACTGCAGTCCAACGCGATGATGAAGAGCCGTCACAGTTTTTTGAGGCAATCGAAGTCATAGTACATAAAACTGATATCGATGAACCGGTTTTAACCGATGTACCTAGGCCTATAACCGCACCCGCACTTGTGGCCGAACTGCGAAGTCAGTTACATGGCGACAACGCAGATGTTGCAGCCCAGATCCTAAAAGCAATGAGCGAAGAGGGAATCTATCTTGCCGATCCTCACAGTTGGATTGGCGCAGTTCCGCTGAGTACCGACAGCGCTGTGATCGATGCAGATAAGCAGGTTGTTGTATCACCAAGTGGAGCAGAATCTTTTGTGGAATGTGGAGTTAAATGGTTTCTACAAAATAATGGTGGAAGTGATGGCGACAGCACCGCGCAAGTTCTTGGTTCGGCGATTCACGCTTTTGCCGCGACAATGGTTCAAGAGCCAGGGACTACAAAGGCCGATCTGATTACAAAACTACAGAATTCATGGAAGCTCATTGATCCAGAGTCAGGTTGGGTGAGTGCTTCTCATTTAGAGCGCGCGGTAACAATGCTTGAAAAGTTTGTTGATTATCATACGAAAACAACGCGCACAGTTGTCGATGCCGAGATTCGATTTGATATAACTCTTGGTAGAGCGCGAATCAAAGGAAGCGTTGATCGACTTGAGGTCGAAGCAGATGGCAGCCTATTTATTATCGATTTCAAAACCAGTGCTAGTGCGATAAGCGTTAAAGATGCAAAGGAAAATCTCCAGTTGATGAGCTACCAACTCGGCATAGCCGAGGGTGGATTTACCCATGGAGATGTTAGTGCCGGAGCCGAACTCGTGTACTTAGGAACTGATGCGGCATCTGCAACTGTTCGTTCACAGTTCTCCATCGATGTCGAGGCAACAAAGGTTCAACTCAATGAGATTGCAGATGGAATGGGTGCGGCGACATTCTTTGCCACAGTAAATAAGCGTTGTAAAGGCTGCCCAGTGCGTAAATCCTGCCCTGTACAAAGCGATGGAAAATCGGTGATTTCATGAGCTTAAACGCTAAGTACTCACCCGAAGAGATTATCGCCAAATTACAAGCACATCCAAAGTTTGGCTCTTCAATCATGCCCGTAACTTCTTATCAATCGGCCATCATTAGTAGCGAACTTGAACCTGCCGTAGTAATCGCAGGCGCTGGCTCTGGTAAGACAGAAACGATGAGCAATCGCGTTTTATTCTTGGTAGCAAATGGCTTCGTGACTCCTGATCAAATCCTAGGTCTAACTTTTACCCGCAAAGCCGCTGGTGAACTATCTGTGCGCATTCGCAAACGCCTGCGCCAACTTGCTTCGCTTCCCGATTTCAAACACATCACATCAACTAGTTCCTCCGTAACTACGTACCATTCGTATGCGGGTAAATTACTCAGTGAACATGCCATCCGATATGGAATCGATGCCGACGCCGAACCTTTAGGCGAAGCAGCGATTTGGCAGATTGCATCTGATGTAGTCCGCAACTGGTCCGACGAGAATTACCGAAACCAAAGCGCAGTAAGTACCGTTATTAAAGATTTATTGGGGCTTTCAAAGTTAATGCTAGAGCATCAAGTGAAAGCCGCCGATATTGAAGCGATTGGTCTAGAGATTGTTCAAGCTCTGGCACCACTTGCCGGTTCTCGCAACGAAGAGGTCAGAGCAGTAGAGCGTGCAATGCTTCAACGTAACTCACTTCTGCCAATGGTCGATGCTTTTATGCAACGGCGCAAAGCCGCTGGTGAGTTCTCTTTTGATGATCAGATGTCACTTGCTGCCGATATCGCTGAAAACTTCGCCGATGTAGGTGTACTAGAGCGCGGGAAGTATCGAGTCGTATTATTGGATGAGTACCAAGATACATCGCAGTCCCAAGTGCGCATGCTCTCGGCCCTTTACGGCAACTTTGTCAGCGATACGGGTCATCCAGTGATGGCGGTAGGCGACCCATCACAAGCCATTTATACCTGGCGTGGAGCATCGGCCGGCACAATGAAATCCTTTACTAACTACTTTCCAAAGCTCGATTCGCACGTGGGCAAGGTTGAGTTCTCACTACCGACGACATTTAGAAACGACGTCATGATTTTGGCTGCGGCAAATCGCATCAGCGAAGAGATCAAATTAGCGGGCGGACAACAAGTCGTTGAGTTAGAGCCCCGTCCAAATGCAGGAAAGGGTGAGATCGCATACGGAGTTTTTGAAACTATTGATTCTGAAGCCGCCGCCGTTGCTGAGTACATACATCACAACTGGAGCTCTACTTCAGGAAAGACTGCGGCAGTTTTAGTGCGTAAGCGCTCGCAGATTACTGCAATAGAAAACGCACTTGTGAAACTTGGTCTTGCCGTCGAAGTGATTGGTATCGGCGGATTGATCCATGTACCCGAGGTCGCAGATGTTGTCTCTATGTTGCGAATAATCACCAATCCCGATGCAGGATCGGCACTCATGCGCCACCTAACCGGACCGCGTATTAACTTAGGGCCACGAGATATTGCTGCACTCGGAACATTTAGTCGAGATCGCGCGAGAGAGTCACAATCGGATTCAAAGAATCTCGTCAAGAAAATCGCTGCAGGAAATCCCGAACAGCTCGAGGCAGATGATCAATTTACGGGTTCGATTATCGATGCCCTCGATGAGATTCATTCGGCAAAGAAAAATGGTTTTAGTGATGTGGGATATCAGCGACTTGTGCGTTTTGCCGCAGATCTTCGCAGACTGCGTTCGCGTGCAGGTGGAGGGATTAGCGACCTCATTAATGAGATCGAAAACTATCTAACCCTGGAATCCGAGATAACACTTCGCGATGGCTCTCAATCCGGCCGTCGACACTTAGATCGCTTCTTAGATGAGGCGGCAAAGTTTGAAAGAAGCGGTGGATCGATTAGTGCTTTTCTAGATTGGCTGGATGTTGCCACCGATGCCGAAGGTGGATTAAAAGCTGGAGCACCTGAAATTCGCAGTGATGTAGTGCAGATATTGACGATTCACATGGCAAAAGGCGCCGAATGGGATGTTGTTGCAGTTCCAGGCTTAGCTGAAGGAACTTTTCCTGGTAACAATAATGGCGACCCCGACAACTGGATAAAAAATGAGAAGCACGTTCCATTTCCGCTGAGAGGTGATGCAGATGAGCTGCCAGAGTTCTCATTACGAGGAGTCACAAAAAATAGTGAAGCTGCAAAAGTAATAAAAGATTTTGCCAGCAGGTGCGTCGATAACATTAAAATGCGTGAAGAGATGCGACTTGCCTACGTTGCGGTTACGCGTGCCAAGTCGCATCTAATCTGCACAACATCGCGTTGGAGAGATGGCAGTAAACCAGTTGAACCAAGTGAGTTCTTTTATCTCGTCGCAGGAGTTGCATCCGAGCGCGGAGGAATAATGATTTCAGATGCACCGGCCCCAGAAGATGGTGCTGAAAATCCAACTCTTGAAAATCCTGTTACCGCAATTTGGCCCTTTGATCCATTAGGAACACGACGCGAAGCATTTGATGCTGCGATAGAACGTGTTGAACAGAGCAGTGCTCACTCACTAGAAGTTGTAGGCGACGCCAAAATATCTTCCTGGATTGAGGATGCACAAGCTTTAATTACCGAGCACCACCAGCGAAGCAGTGGCGCAATCGAAGTGGCACTTCCTCCGAGGCTTTCAACTTCAACGCTTGTGGCCTTACACGAGGATCCTCAAGAGCTGGCTCTAAATATCCGCAGGCCCATGCCTCGAGGACAAGATCAATACTCACGTCGCGGTACAGCATTTCACTTATGGGTCGAACGCCAGTTCACCGATGCCGCCACATTATTTGGAGATGAGTACCTTGATTACTTAGACCCACTTGATGAGGATTCAAAGTTAGAGGATTTAAAGAAAGCATGGCTCTCTAGCGAGTTCGCTAACCGCACTCCAGTGCGGGTAGAAGTCCCATTTGAAACCACTATTGCAGGGGTCCTCATTCGTGGCCGTATCGATGCAATCTATACAACTGCCGACGGCTACGAGGTCGTGGACTGGAAAACAGGATCAAAGAGGTTAGGCCAATCTGCAGCAGTGCAGTTAGCTATGTACCGTCTTGCGTGGGCCAAACTTTCCAATACAGATATTTCAAAGGTCAGCGCCGCTTTTCACTACGTTCCAACGAGCGTTACAGATAGGCCAGCCGATCTTCTTAGCGAAGATGATTTGATTGCGTTAGTTTCGCAGATTGAGTCGGCCAGTAAATGAATTTTAAAATCTTCGCCCTAGTCATCTCGATGATTAGCTGGGGTTTTTCAAATCCATTAGCAGATTTGGCTATAACTAAGCTGCCGTCAGTTCTCTTTGCCTTCATTGTGTGTGGAGTTGGATTTCTATTTCTTGTTGCAGTTGCATTGATAAGAAGGCGAACTCCTGTGATTGCCTGGAAATATGTTATTCCCCTAGGCATTATGCAGCCTGGATTAGCTTGGTACTTCGCAAGCATTGGTTATACCCACGAAAATGCGAGTACGGGTGTTTTGATTTTAACGAGTGAGACGCTCTTTACGGTTTTAATCGGAGTCTTTTGGTTAAGAGATAGGTTAACCCCAAAACAATGGCTCTATTTTGCAGTTGGAATTCTTGGTGTAATTATTGCAAGTTCGACAAGTAGGCACGTTGAAACATCTTCTACCGCTATCTATTTTTTAATTTCGGCGCTACTTTTTGGTGTGTATGCAAATATCATGAGGCGCTATGTTTCAGGATACTCGTCAATTGATTTAGTGCTTGGGCAAACCTTTGTATCGACGCTTTTCTTTGGATTTTTCTATCTGGTTGGTGGCTCAGTGCATTTGCCGGCAATCAGCGCAAATATATGGATTTCAGCGATTTTGTGCGGAGTCTTTGGCGTTGGATTGCCATTTGTAGCCTTCAATTTTGCCGTTCAGGCAGTGCCAGGAAAGATCATTGGACCCTCTCTCAATATCATTCCAATTGCTGGAGTATTAACAAGTCTTGTCCTAGGTCGCGGTGCACCAACACTCACTCAACTTATTGGAAGCCTGCTGGTTATCGCCTCAGTGAGTTTGATTTCAGAGAAACCGACAGACAGAAAAATCTCAGATCAGGAAACCACAATCTGAATCGGTAAGTGATCGCTCATTCCTGAATGAGGATAGTTCACATGCTCGATGTCCTGCGATTTCAGTGCTTGAGATAGGAAGTAATCAATCTGTACCCGTGGCGCCCAACTAGGGAAACTCTTTTGAGAGATGAGCGAGTTCCATTTAAATCCGCAAACTATTTTTCCAAATGGGATATTGAGATCTCCCATAATAATAATTTTCTTTTTGTCTACGACACCTAAAGTATTTGCCCAACGTTTGATTTTGATGAGTTGGAGAAAGTTAAAAAACGGGACAAAGGAAAGATGTGTATTGATGATTAACCAACCATTGTCTAATACCGCGCCAAGGGCACTTCGCGGATGATCACGTACGTAAAAGCGTTTTAACTTTCCATCGACTGGAAAGGCCATCATTACACCGACAGGTGAGCCTTTTAACTCTAATCGGTGCCATGAAACAACAGGGATCTTTGAGACGATCCCAATCCCATATCCCGGCAAAGATTCCTCGCTTGACTCAGTGACAACTTTGAGATCACTGCTGTTGGGGTTGCGCCAATCTTCATCGGGTGATCCCATAAGTGATGGTGCAAATGCCCAGTGAGCAGCACCCATCATCGTCGCGACATTTCCAACTTGATTATGGTTGCCTGAACGAGCGAGGAAGTAGTCAACCTCTTGCAGTCCAATGAGGTCACTCTGTAAGTGCTCTATCTCGGCCGTTAACAGCGCAGTGTTATCGGCTTTTGTGTCCGGTGGCATTGCTTCTCCGTGGAGCAGATTCCAAGATGTTAGACGCATGGGGCGATGCTAGTAGTCTGACACCTCCATGAGCGCCAGAAACCAATCACTTTCGCCCATCGATCGCGCGAGCCATTTGCGCACTGATGCGGCGGCCTTGAATCTGCTCTGGAACTCTGCCCAGATTGTGCCGATTATTGCCGGCCATATCGGAGCTAACGATGGTGAGCTCCGATTTCTAACTCACGAGAGTGTCGAATTTTTATCGGCCTCTTTCGAATCCGGTGAACGATATTTCCTAGGTTTAGCCAGGGATGGCGGCCAGCCATATTTTGCATGGCGAACCTCGTGGATCAATGAACCGACAGATGAAGCCGTTAAGTTTGAGGGCTTTAAAACGCTTCGAGAAGTCGGTGGAGATTTAAGTGAGTTCGATTTAACTCTTGCGATGCACGCGGTGGGTTTAAGTAATTGGCATGACAGCCATCCGCAGTGTTCGCGATGCGGAGAAAATACTGTTAGCGACTTAGGTGGAAGTGTTCGAGTCTGCGTATCGGATTCTTCTCAGCACCATCCACGAACTGATCCCGCAGTTATTGTCTTAGTAAAAGACTCCGATGATCGAATCTTGTTAGGTCATCAACCGATCTGGCCAGAAAAAAGATTCTCAACTTTTGCAGGCTTTGTTGAGCCGGGGGAGTCTTTCGAAGAGTGTGTCTCTCGTGAAGTTTTTGAAGAGGCTGGCGTGTACTGCAACGATATAAAGTACTTAACATCGCAAGCGTGGCCATTTCCTGCCTCAATAATGATTGCCTTTGAAGCAGTAACCGACCATCCAGAGACTGCAAAGCCAGATGGATTTGAGATAACAGAGGTTGAGTGGTTTAGCCGTGAAGAGATGAAAGTGGCAGTTGCATCTGGTCAACTACTCTTACCCCCATCAATATCGGTTGCACGAAAAATGATTACAGGTTGGTACACATCGAAATCTGGATATACAGCCTCTGATCTCTTTGGTGGCGAAAGCTGGCGACCATGAGTAACGAACTGCGCGCCGAAGAGATTCTCGAAGCATTAGACAATGAACAACGTGCAGTGGCCGTTGCTACGCGAGGACCAGTTTGCGTAATCGCTGGTGCAGGTACTGGCAAGACTCGCGCCATCACTCACCGGATCGCATATGCCGCAGCGATTGGCGTGATGGATCCTCACAAGACACTGGCGCTGACATTTACCGCTCGCGCTGCAGGCGAGATGCGTATGCGCCTTCGCTCCCTTGGAGTCCCAGCTGTTGCTGCACGCACGATTCACGCGGCGGCGCTCAAGCAGCTCACCTTCTTTTGGCCACAGGTTTTTGGCGGCCGCACACCAGATTTAATAACATCAAAAACCGCCTTCATAACCGAGGCTATTAAGCGTGCGCAGTTAACGGGCGAACTCTCAATAACCTCAAGAGATTTGATTCGAGATATTGCAACGGAGATTGAGTGGGCAAAGGTTTCTCAAGTTGCCCCTTCAGATTACATCTCCGAACTCGGTAAAAGACCTACCCGACCACGCATAAATGTCGAACAGATTGCCAAGGTCTACACCGCATATGAATCAGTGAAAGGGCAAGAGCGGGCAATGGATTTTGAGGATGTACTCCTCTTGACGACTGCGATGATCGAGCAAGAGCGTCCAGTCAGAGAGCGTGTGCAAGATCAATATCGCTTTTTTACAGTCGATGAGTATCAAGATATTTCACCACTGCAGCAACGTTTAATTAATGCATGGCTTGGCTCTCGCCAAGAGATTTGCGTGGTGGGTGATCCCGCTCAAACAATCTACTCTTTTGCAGGAGCAACCCCTGTCTTTCTTAACTCATTCACCAATCGATTTCCAGAGGCCGAAGTCATTCGATTGACGACTGGATATCGATCAACTCCCGAAATCACATTGATGGCTAACAACATTCTTCGAAAAGCCCAGATGGGCCAAGAGTTAGTTGCTCTCAACGAGCATGGCGATAAACCATCCGTAGATGCATTTAAAGACGAGAGCGCAGAGATTGCAGGAATCGTCGATTGGATCAAAGAGTTACTCAGCAGCGGTACTCCAGCGCAAGAGATCGCGGTTCTTGCTCGCACTAATAGTCAACTCAATACTTTAGAGCGTGCAATGAATGCAGCAAAACTTCCTTATCAAGTTCGAAATAGTGATCGATTCTTTGACCGCCCTGATGTACGTGAGTTTTTAAAGCTTGTGCGCAATGCATCGGTGATTCCTATGCAAGATGTTTCATGGCTCGATGAACTTCGAAACTTGGCACAACCATTTTTAACTGGTGCTCATATTGATGGAATCGCAGCACTACTGCACTTAGCGCGCGAGCTCGATAGCGATAATGGATTTACTCCAAAGAATCTACGAACTTACCTACGCGAACTTGAAGATCGCGTGCAGCAGAACAATCCACCTACGATGCCCGTAGCAACGCTTGCGACTTTGCACGCAGCTAAAGGCCTCGAGTGGGAGCGGGTATTTTTGATGGGTGTGAGCGAGGGTCTTTTGCCACTTGAAAACTCATCGACGAGCAACGATCAGGCCTCCATCGATGAAGAGCGCCGCCTTTTTTATGTGGGAATCACGCGGGCTAAGGTGGACTTACACCTGAGCTATCGTGGAAAGCCCTCACGTTTTCTCGTTGAGGCGGGCCTAGTCTGAGATTAATTAAGTTGCACGAGATTGGACTCATGCTTTACCCTTGACATTCCTACATTTCATGGCGAAATGGGGGTGAGTGGAAAGGGAGAAACGATAATGTCTAAGGCATCATTCGTATCAGCACAGGCCATGCCCGCTGCTGTAATTCCTTCTACCCATACCAATAAGCGCGCATCTTGGCATACCGCAAAGCCTGCATTTTACGCAGCCTTTTATGCCGGATACGAGGCCACTTGGGGTTCTACTCGATAACATCGAATAAGAACTAGAAGCCAAGGGCCTCGAATCCACAAAGGATTC
>WLOR01000005.1 GCA_009699165.1 Actinomycetota bacterium
GGTAGGCCTAACTTTCCGGAAGCGAAGTACAGCATGTCTGTTGATGCAAGCCCGATTCTAATTACATCAAGTCCAGTCGAAGTCACACCAGCTGAAAATGCATCGGCGAGCGCGGGCGATGAAGGTCGCATATCTTGGCCGATAATTACAGTCGCTGGCTCCCGCTCTTGCTGTAAGAAGCGAGCAAATGCGAGTCCAGTTGCAAATGTAAAATCAGGCGTTATCTCAGTCTCTACTAGACCCCGTATGTCATAGGCTTTAAAAATATCTGGAGTTTGATTCATTGTGTTTTCTTACGATGGAACAGCACGTAAGTGACCTCTACGCCCTAATTGATTCTGGGCAACATCACTGCTAACCCCTGATTGATCGATTACTGGAGCCATTGCTACTTCACGCACGGCATCAGCGATTGCCATCAGATCATCCTCTGATGGTCCATGCTCTTGCTCAGAATGCACTTGCTTGATAACACTCCATCCATGAGGAACTTTCAAACGCTCCCCATGCACCACGCACAAGTCATATGCATGGGGCTCACTAAAAGTTGCTAGCGGGCCCACGACTGCAGTTGATTCTGCATAGATATAAGTCAGGGTCATTGTCGCTATCGAGCGACACCCCACACGAGAACATCCGCGACCCAACTTGGTGTGTGAACTCATACCCGTAAGATTAGTGGGAAGCCGATGGTTTTTTGTGGATTCTCAGGGATTTAGTACTTTGATGTTTGAGTGTGGAATCTCGACCCTCGTTAAAACGCTCCCCGCAGTTATCGGTAAATAACCATAACCATTGCTAGATGCAACAAGTGCGCCCGCATAGGTATCTCTACTCGAGCTAATAATTGTGATGGAGCGAGCTGCATTTGGTATGCGCCACGTAGCAATATCGCTCGCCTTTATTGTGGCAAAGGATTTCTTTCCATTTATCAGGGTTACTGCGACTTTTACGTCGATTGAATCTCCCGCAAAGGCAATGAGGGGCGACAGGCCTGTAATGGCCATAGACATCTTTGTTAACGCAGGCGTTGGAGTGCTCCAGAGAAAGTCATTGCGACCATTTATTGCGACCTTTGAAGAAATGGAAGCAACAATCGGTTCGGTTGCTTTAATCCGTACTGCAAAGGCGCTGGCCGATAACTCTGGTGAAATCTTTAACTCTGTGACTTTTCCGGCCAGAATACTTCGAGAGTCAAAGCCAACAGGAATAAAGTTTCCATCGGCCGACAGTAGCTCTAGTGTGAATTTTGCATCAGATTCAAAGGGCGTCAATATTCTAAGCGTGTGTGTTGCAAAAGCTTTTTGGCCTTTTTTAGGAAGTTGGTTTGGAATCGCTGGAATCACAACAGTCGTTGCAGGCGCAGTAACTGGATTTACAAAGTCACCGCCCAAAGCCCTGAGCCCAGCCCCGAGTTCGTCAACCATAAAAGCATTAATCCGACCCGCTCGGGCTAAAACATGAACAGTCAAGGCTTTATCACCAGTGGCTAATGAATCTAGAGGTAGCGCTGAATAACTCTTTGCTTTTAAAGTCAACGTCGTTGCCGGTTGAACGCCATTTTCGGAGTAGGCCTGGACATCGACACTGGCCTCACTTAAGCCACTGTTGACAATAATTAACTTTCCCCGAGTAGTCACATCTGAACTTCCACCAACAAACCATGCAGAGGTTATTGGTCCCGAACAGATTGCGCCTCCAGCCCAACTATTAGAACGACTTTGCCACACGACAGGTGTTACTCCTGTCGCAGAGACAACGAGTGAATCCTTAGGGACTGCGTAGCGAAGTGTGTTGAATGGAATTGTCTTGGTACTGCGATTTTCCAGTCGCTGAAACTGCGTCTTCGTAGATGAGATAGAAATCTGAGATGAAAGTCCGCCCAAGGTTGGTGGGCAGACTACTGCTGGATAACTTTGCGAATACATTGAGTTGCTGGTGGTTGCACTTAAGAGTGTGGCCAAGGCAAAGCTTGCAGTAAGTGCACTCAAGGCGATGATTGGTCTTCTCATGCGAGCTCCGATTCAGAGATTTCTCGTTTTCTGCGACCAGATGGTGTGGCAAATGCAATCACAAGGATCCACACAATGATTTCAAAGGAGAGCCAGGCGCGTCGAATTGTTCCATCGTGAAGAAGTGAAATCTCACCTGCTTCAGTTGCAATAAAGATTGGAAGTTGTTGTTGGCTCTTGACTCGCTCTAATCGGTATCCATTTTCCAAAATCTGCCAGGAGCGGTCAAAACTCTCTGTAAGCAAAACTCTTCCAGGGTGTTCTACTCGTGTACGCGCCCCTACATCCCCTGTTTCTAAAAGTGTTCTAGTGCCATCTTCTCCCACAAGAACTAAGCGTCCCGTGACTCCGGCTACGCGCCAAACAACTCCAGTCGAGGTCGCCGAGGCACGAGTGAAGCCTCCAAAACTATCAATTGTACGAATAACATCGCGACCAAAAGGTAATTTCACGAATACGTATTTAATTCCAAAGTCTGCAAAAACCTCACTGCTTGAAATTCCTGAGCCATCGATGAGTGCTTGAACCGCAATTGAAATCTCACTCAGTTGTTTTGGAGCAACATCAGGCTCCCCCAATGTAATGTCTTTGCCACGCGAAATGTAGAACTGAATGCTTTTTGCATCGCTACTTCCAATCTCACGAAGTACTATCGTTTTAGTATCTTTCTCAGCGGTCAAGAATGCTGGCATTACTGTTGACCTACTACTTTGTACAGGTGAGGTCGCCCCTGCAGTTAAAGACCAGCCTAAAGCAGCAATTGAATACACCCCTGTGGCGACTAATAAAAGAGCTGCCAAAATGTGGCGGAAGTGAATATTTGTTGTTACTAATACTGCTCGTATTCGATCAAGGATCACTACCCCGGCCGCGCTAGCTGCAAGCGTTGCCCCTACTAAGAAAGTTCCAACCCAGACTCTTGATTGTCCCGAATCACCATGTGTGGCAGTTGAAAAAGTAGAGAAAATAACTGCCGTTGATAAAAACCCGGTTCCATATAAAGCAATAGTTTTAGCAGCACTTGATGTAAAGAGCGCGATGATAATAATTAAAAGCAATGGGCTAATGAGCCACCAAGGAAGTGAGCCAGCGCCACCGGGGTTTCCTAATATGACTAACTGAGCAGGTCCACCAGAAAGTGACATTCCTGGCTCACTTAAGAATTTGGAGGCAGAGATGAATGCCTCAAATGAATAGGGCGCTGTCAATATTATTGGTACAAATACAAGCGACAGACGTCTTTTTAATCGCTCTAAAAACAACGTCTTATTGCGGCTCTTGGAGTAATCCTGATAATCCCCAATGAGTGCAATGGCTGCTAGGCCACTGCAGATAAGAAAGGCCACAAGTGTGAACGAGTAGAGAAATGCGAATATTAAAGAGAATGTGAAGATTTGTCGCCACGAATGTTTTTCAATACCTCTCCAGTTAGTTAAGAGAATTGGAATCTGAGGCGCAACAATTAAAAAAACTACCGTTGCTAATCGCCCAGAGTTAATCGCTGCAATTGCGACGGGAGATAGCGCATAGATAAAACTTGCTGGGACACTAATCCAGATGTTCTGAGTCAATTTTTTAAAAAGCCTAAGAGCTGAAGCCATCATTGCTAGCGGTGCGCTCAAGAAGAATAAGGTTAGAAAAAGTGGTGCTTTTCCAAAAAGGATCGATGCACATACGGCCAAGATCGCAATCCATGGTGGTGAGGCTTGTGAACTACCCATTCCAACTTGATGCCAAGATTCAAAGTAACTTCTCCATAAATCTCGTGCACCATCTGGAGATGCAGGTAGAGCTCCTCCAATTAATGACCCAAGACGCATGCGTGATGCAATAAGTGTTAGGAGCGCTAAGGAGATAAACCCTGCAACTGCAGGTTTGCGAAAAATGCTTAGCCAGCTCACACCTTTGGCTGGAACAAGTAAATCTTCATCCTCAATTGATTCAAGGACTGAAGTTGAAGAATCACTATTTTCAGGCAACAACCGTGAGCGTAATTTATCTAAAAGTCGCGAGCCTGAAAGCCGTATTTGTGACCACCGTGGAGGAATATATGTGGCAACAACACGTGATGACACAAATCGATTTTCTTTACGCTCTCTTCGTGCCCTAATGATTGTGCCTGGCTTTACTAATAAAGTTGCTACTGCCAATAACTCATCACTTGCATAACCAGGTAGTTTTGCCAATAAATAGCCGATAGAGCGAATCATTGCCGAACCAAGAAGTTGGATTGCAATCCAAGGAATCATCCACCATGTTGAGTTAGCAAGCAGTACATAAGCAGCATTTCGGCGATCGAGAAGAAGTGGCCTCTGCAAAAATGCACCTTTCACATCTACGCTTCGGCGTTCGCTTGCAGATGCTTGTGCGTGGTAAACAACTGCAGAGGTTGCCGCTATTACGGAGTGACCGGCAACTCGTGCGCGCCAACCGAAATCAATATCATCTCTAAAGAGCGCTAAGTTCTTATCAAAACCACCGAGCTCTTCAAATATATCTCGCCGAATCAATGCGCCAGCAGTGCTAACAGATAAGACATCATGTATGCCATCATGCTGACCTTGATCGTATTCAAGTGGCTCTAATCCAGTCCATCGTGCACCATTTCCAGCGATGCTAATTCCAGCTTCGAGAAGATGGGTTCGGTTATGCCATCCAAGAAGTTTCGGACCAACCATTGCAACCTGTGGGCGATCAATTACTGCCGCTAATAAATATTCGAGGCAAGTTGGTGCGGGTGCGCAGTCATCATGAATGAGCCATATCCACTCAGTAACTGCATCTGAAGATCGCTCAAAAGAATTGAGTCCAATTGAAACCGCTTCACCAAATCCACTGTCACGGTCGGTATTGATTACTGGAATGCGCGCTGATTTAAGTAACTGAACTGTGGCATCGATAGAACCTGTATCAACTGCGACAATTTCATCAACAGCTCGAGTTTGAGAAGTGAGTGAAGCTACCGTCTCGGGAAGCCAAATTTGTCCATCGTGTGTAACGATAATCGCGATGACGCGGTTTTCATCTAATGCCGCTTGTGCAGCCATATTTAAAACCTTTGAAAGGCTGCGAACTTACGCAGTACGGCGTTTTAAGCGGCGGCGTTCGCGCTCGGATAGTCCGCCCCAGATTCCAAAACGCTCATCGTGTGCGAGCGCATACTCTAAGCACTCCGAACGAACATCGCAGGAAAGACAGACGCGCTTTGCTTCGCGAGTAGATCCACCCTTCTCTGGAAAAAATGCTTCTGGGTCAGTCTGGGCGCAAAGAGAGCGCTCCTGCCAAGAGAGCTCTAAGTTCTCTCCGCTTGCAATGGTAACTTTTGGGCCAGTTGTGGGGATCGGGGAGTTCGTGGCTTCAGGTCGGATCGGCATACCGATTCTCCTTAATAGCTTCGTGTCTCATCCCTCGTGGAAAAGACTTTCTTAATAGTGAATTACACGCGTGTAAGTCGAATATGTCAAGTTAAATGAGTGCTGATACAGGGCGATATTCCGAGAATTTATGCAGGAATAGTGAGAATCTCATCCTTTGTCACAAAAGAGGCTGAAATTCGAGTGTTTTGAGCTACATGGGCCTTTGATGCAATGAATGAGTTAGTCACGATTGCTCCAGCACCAATAGTGGCTCCACTATCGATGATCGAACCATGGATCTGGGCTCCGGCTCCCACTGTGGCTCCGGCTCCAATGCATGATCCCCCGTCAATCGTGGCTGTTGCATCAACAACTGCATTGTTCATTACAAGTGCGCCTTGATCATGACGGTCAATATCTGCCAACAAGAGTGCAGAGGAATCTGCTGTGCCATTTACTAAATCTCTAGAGCCTTTTAAAAGTGCATTTGGTGTTCCAATATCTAACCAATAAGAGTTATCAATAAATCCAAATACATCGCCACCTGCGCCAATGAGTCCTGGAAAAGTTTCGCGTTCAACGCTAATGACAGTATTAAGTGGAATGGATTTCACAACTTTTGGATTAAAAACATAGCACCCTGCATTAATAGTATTAGTAACCGGCTGATCCATTTTTTCCAAGAATGCCGTCACTCGTCCATCGCTATTCGTAGGGACACAGCCATAAGCGCGCGCATCATCGACTGGCGTTAAGTGCAGAGTTACATCAGCGTTATTGGCCTCGTGTTGACGAATCTGCTCAGCCAAATTATGTGAACTTAATACATCGCCATTGAATACAACGATTGATTCGTTACTATCTAGAAGTTGTGCCGCATTGGCGATTGCACCACCTGTACCTAAAGGCTCTTTTTCGACTGCATATAAAAGTTTCATTCCCCATTTAGAACCATCACCAAAATAAGGTGTGAATAGATCAGCAAGATATGACGTAGCAAGTACCAGAGTCGTAATTCCTGCTTTACGCGCCATCGCCAGTTGATGCTCTGTTGCAGGTAGACCAGCCACTGTTAGCATAGGTTTTGGTGTGTGCTTTGTTAACGGCATTAAACGAGTGCCGAATCCTCCGACAAGTAAGATTCCAGTTGCCATCTTATGCAAGCAATCTTTGAACGGCATCGTTAATTTGCGAATCTGTGGCAGTCATAGCAATCCGAATAAAGCGCTCACCGGATTGGCCATAAAAGCTCCCTGGTGTGGCTAATATTCCGCGCTTAGCAAGCCACTCAACACTTGTCCATGCATCCTCATCGCGTGTACACCAGATGTAAAGTCCAGAGTTACTGAATTCAACGCGAAATCCAACTTCTTCCAACGCCAGTCGAAGTACATCTCGGCGAGAGTTATAACGGGCACGTTGCTCGGCAACATGCTGATCGTCGCCGAGTGCAACTGTCATGGCTCTTTGAACCGGCAATGGCACCATCATCCCCGCATGCTTTCGGAGTTCAAGAATACGAGCAATCAACTCTGAATCTCCCACCAGAAATGCAGCTCGATAGCCCGCCATTGACGATCGCTTTGAAAGCGAGTGCACGGCCAAAATATTTCGATTATCTCCATCTGTTTGCGACAAAACTGAGAAGGATTTTGCAGTGTGGTCGAACTCGAGATAACACTCATCTGAAACTAAAATAGAGTTATTGTTTCGGGCCCACGAAACCGCTGCCGCAATTTCACTTTCGCTATGTACTCGACCTGTTGGATTTGATGGTGAGTTAAGCCAAGCCAGATCAGCCTTGGGCCAGTTATGGGCATCAACTCCAACTGGAATTGATTGCGCTGCAGCAATAACTGCTCCAACATGATAAGTCGGATATGCAATCTCTGGAATCAAAACTTTCTTTGACTCCAATATCGTTGGCAACCAAGCAACTAACTCTTTTGATCCTATGAGAGGCAATACATCAAAATCTCCAGTTGCTCCTAAGCGATCTTCTGCCCATTTTCTAATCGCTGCTCGTAGCTCTGGTGTTCCTGTGGTGACTGGGTAGCTTGGCGAGTTCGATGCATCACGAAAAGCCTTTTGAATAAACTCAGGAGTTGGATCAACTGGAGTTCCTTGGGACAAGTCGATTATCCCGCCAGCATGTTGACGTGCGATTACACCAAAAGGTGCAAGTGCATCCCATGGAAAATCTGGGAGTTGATCTCGCAAAGATTATTACTCGCTCTTTGGAGGCAACGCTGCTATTTGTGCATGATCTGTATTAGTTGGCCCCATTTTGGCTGCACCTCCGGGAGATCCAATTTCAATAAAGAACTCTGTGTTGATCTTCAACGAGTCTTTCCACTGCGCAGGGACATCATCTTCATAATAGATGGCTTCAACCGGGCAGACGGGTTCACATGCACCACAGTCCACACACTCATCGGGTTGGATATACAACATACGTGAGCCTTCATAGATACAGTCGACGGGACACTCTTCGATGCAGGACTTATCTTTCACATCGACACATGGCTCTGCGATTATGTACGTCACGTTGTTGCCTCCAGTTTTTATTGGTGCTGAATGCTCTGATTCTAATCGCATATGCCTTGCGCTCGCGATATTGAGGTAAAGGTTTATCGTTGTGCCATGGCAAGCCATCTCCAAGAGCGTTTTGAGGCCTTGATTGGCAAGCGCCTGACCATCCGCCTTCACGATCCAGAAGGTGGTTTTCGGGATATTGTCGGGATTTTGGAGAATACGCACTCACTGCGCAATAGACATGGACAACTTATCGAATTCTCTCATGATCAGATTTTTATCTGGCGAGAGGTGATTGCCAAGCCGTGACTCTCTCAATTTATGACACCTTAAGCCGACAAGTTCAACCAGTCACATCTATAAGTGGTGTAACCACTATGTACTGCTGCGGCCCTACCGTCTATCGAGATGCCCATGTTGGCAATCTTCGAACTTTCGTCCTCTCTGATCTCATTCGCAGAGCAATTGAGCTTGCTGGTGGAAAGGTCGTGTTGATTCAGAATATAACTGATGTTGGTCATATGTCTGAAGATATTTCAAATCAAGATAAGTTACTTCTTCAAGCAGAGGTCGAAAAGAAAGATCCTTTTGAGATTGCACGAATGTACGAGACTAGGTTTCATCAAGATTTAGCTGAACTAAATGTAAAGACCGCCGATCAATACCCACGAGCAAGCCAATCAATTGAGTTAATGATCGCGATGATTAACAAACTCATAGTTCAAGGCTTTGCTTATGTCGGTAGTGACGGATCCGTATATTTCGACTCTAAAAGCTTTCCAAGTTACGGTCTTATAAGTGGCAACCGCCTTGATTCACTTAAGCCAGGCCATCGCTATGAATACTCTGATGAAGGTGGCAAGAGATTCCATGCGGATTGGGCGCTATGGAAGTTAGCAGGGGCGCGCACCCAAATGATTTGGGAATCTCCCTGGGGCGCGGGTTTTCCTGGCTGGCACATTGAATGTTCAGCTATGTCCATGGAACTCCTCAATAACTACGTAGATGTACATGTAGGCGGGATTGATTTGAGATTTCCTCACCATGAAAATGAAAGAGCGCAATCCAATGCCGCAATAGGGCTTGAAACCGTTGGTTTATGGGTACATGGAGAGCATCTCTTATTTGAAGGTCGCAAGATGTCTAAGAGCTCTGGAAATGTCGTACTCCTTTCTGATGTGGCCGCTCAAGGAATCGATCCGCTTTCAATTCGCTTAAATTTTCTTGAAAATCGATTCCGTTCACAGATGGACTTAACTTGGAGTTCACTTAAAAATGCAGATGCACAGTTGAGTAAATGGCGTAGAAAAATGGATAGTTGGGGTGACTCACTTAGTCCAAAGTTCGACCAAGAGTTTCTTGAAGCGATTGAGAATGACCTTGATACTCCAAGAGCGCTACAACGACTGCGAATAGTTGAAAAAAGCCTACGGATAGCAGATGTAGATAAGCGAGCGATATTTATATTTGCTGATGAGTTTTTAGCACTAAATCTTTCGACATCACAAAAGAAGTTTGAAATTTCAGAACAACAGAGATCGCTTTTAGAAGCAAGGATGCAGGCTCGGAATGAAAAGCGATGGAGCGAAAGTGACTCCTTACGAAATGAACTTGAGGCAACGGGGTTAATAATTAAAGATAGTGCCGCTGGTCAAGAGTGGAGTTGGCGCTAAGCTGGAAGTAGAACAGCAAGAACTAACACTAAAAATCCTCCATTGATCAGTGAGATACCCACCGCGGTGCCTTCAATTAAATACTCATCACTTACTCCTGGAAATCCTGCGCGCAGGACGACACAAATCCATACAAAGCTTGCAATGAGCCGTAGATTTCGCCCGCCCCATAATCTGCCAATGCTCCATATTCCTGCACATGTCGCAGCCAGACTTAGGAGAAGACCAAATGGCGGCAGTGAGGAATGTAGAAATACTGAGCCGATACCTAGTGCTGCCCCGTATAAAAGCGCAAAAGTAAGCCGCACTAGAGCGTGATTCCAGAGGTCAAATCACTCTCGCGACCTTCGCTATCGTAAGGAGAAGCCTTCTCTCCATGCACAAGCGTGTAGTACTCGTGCCCCCAAATTTGCAGCCCTAAGTTATTTGATAAAGCAAAGAATGGTCCATCAAGAGCTATCTGAGTTTCATGTGCCTTCATGGCCGCCATTTTGGCATCGACATAATCATTGCCATCAATCAAAGTTGTTACAAATGAATCATCTTTAGCAAAGGCAATGTCATCAACGTCATCAGTTCCAAAAAAATCTGAACCAACCTCTTTCATGGCCTTGATGCCGGCAGCAATTACTGACTTAGGCATGGTGTTCCAATAAATTTTCTGAATCTGCCACTCTGAAAGTTGGCTAGCCCGCATTGCAACTAAGTGAGCCTTAATGTGATCGGGGTGGCCATACCCGCCAATCTCATCATAGGTAATCAGGATATGGGGCTTAATCTCTTCAATAATATCTACAAGCAACTTTGCAGCTGAATCTAAATCTGCCTGCCAAAATACATCGGGACGGTTGTTGGGATCAGTTCCCATCATTCCGCTGTCACGGAAATTACCTAGAAATCGATAATCGGATACACCTAATGCACTCATTGCATTCGCAAGTTCAATCTCGCGATGTGCACCAAGACCATCTTCCTGCGAACTTGCAAGGTGTGACAGGCCTGGTACTAGGACTTCTCCTTCTTCTCCGCGCGTACAGGTTACAAGCGTGACCTGCGCACCTCGAGAGGCATAGAGCGCCATTGTCGCCCCGTTATTAATTGTTTCATCATCCGGATGAGCATGCACCAAGAGGATTCGGTAACCCGCATAAGAATCTTTCATTAGTACACCGTACATGTTGGGTCAATCTGCTGTGCCCAGGCAATGACCCCGCCAATAACATGGCTAGATCTGCTAAAACCTGCATCCCTTAAGCTCTTGAGTGCTGTTGCTGATCGCACACCTGACCGGCAGTAGATAACTATCTCTGTATCCAACGGCATTTTTTTGAGCGCACTTCCATCCAGGAATCCTGCAAGAGGTATCAAGTGCCCACCAGGAATACTAACAATCTCAAACTCGTGTGGTTCGCGCACATCGACAAGGAAAAAATCCTCCTCGCTATCTAGCTTTTCTTTGAGCTCTACAACTGTTATCTCACCTGGAATAACTGGCAAACAAAAGCCCGCATAATCTTGCATAAGAGACGTTTGTGTTGGATTTTCTCCACATAAAACACAGGATGGATCTTTAGAAAGTTTTAAGGTTTCATAACTCAAGTTAAGAGCGTCATACATGATGAGTGAGCCAATAAGTGATGCACCAATACCTGTAATTAATTTAATTGCCTCGGTGGCTTGTATCGAGGCAATGGTTGCGCACAGAGAACCAATGACCCCGGCTTCGGCGCAGCTGGGTGAATCGATCGAAGGCACAGGGTGTAAACAGCGATAACACGCTCCATATTGGGCCCAGAAGAGACTTGCTTGCCCATCAAAGCGTAAGACCGAACCCCAAATGTAAGGTTTATTGAGCAAGACGCATGCATCATTAATCAAGTAGCGAGTGGCAAAATTATCAGTTCCATCAATAATTAAATCGTAGTTCTTGAGAATATCAATTGCATTAGTTGTGTCTAACTGCAGCTCGTGCACGTTGACTCTTATGTCAGGATTAATCTCGGTAACTCTCGATTTTGCGCAGTTGGCTTTGCTCTTTCCGATATCGCTGTGTCCATAGATAACTTGACGCTGGAGATTTGATTCATCGACAGTATCAAACTCAACTATCCCAAGAGTTCCGACACCGGCCGCAGCTAAATACATCAGGATTGGAGAGCCCAATCCCCCTGCTCCAATGCACACAACTTTGGCATTTTTTAGTCGCCGCTGTCCTTCTAATGAGATCTCGGGAATAACGACATGCCGCTTGTAGCGACGCATCTCATCGGCGTTGAGTTCGGGCCCTAAATCAACTAGCGGGGGTATCTTCATAGGTGGCCAATTCTGCCGTAGTCAATGACATGTTGCTACATAATTGCGAGTCAAGTATTGGCATAAACGAGGATAACCCCTCTACGATTGCGCCAATGACTACCGCAGATGCATCCAATAAAGCGCGCTTGCCTCGCGATGAGCGAAGAGCGCTCTTGCTTTCAGCCGCCCTGGAAGTTTTTACTGTTGCTGGTTATCACTCAGCAGCGATGGATGAAATTGCGGACCGAGCAAATGTAAGCAAGCCAGTTCTGTATCAACACTTTCCATCCAAGCTTGAACTTTATTTGGCGGTTCTTGATCTTCATATCGATTCGCTTGTTTTTGAAATTCAGAAAGCAATTGCATCCACACCGGATAATGCAAACCGAGTACATGCAACTGTTGATGCTTACTTTGCCTTCATCGAAAAAGAGGGCGAAGCTTTTAGACTTCTCTTTGAAAGTGACATGAGTGTTGAGCCATCAGTGCGCGAACGTCTCAACCGTATGACATATGACTGCGCTGCAGCTGCAAGTGCAGTCATATCAATCGATACAGGGCTTCCAAAAGAGGCATCTATGTTGCTTGGAGTTGGCATGATTGGCTATGCCCAAGTGACAGCACGCCATTGGTTAGATCGAGACAGCACATTGACTCGCGAGCAAGCAGTCGAGCTAGTCAATAACCTCATGTGGAGAGGCATTTCTGGTTTTCCACGCAATTAAAGGCCGATAGGATTAACTCTATGAGTGTTAAGAAAAATGACGTCGCTATAAAATCAGAGGTCCGTATCGCAGTTACACGCGTTGCAAGTGACATCGTTTTTGAGAGCGCTATGAGTACGCCAGAAGTTAAGACTGCCGTGACTGAAGCGCTTGCAACTGGCAATCCCCTCGTTCTTACCGATGTGCGCGGCCATGAAATTATCGTCCCAGCCGACAAAATTGGATTCGTCGAAGTCGGCGAATCTGCATCGCGTCGCGTTGGTTTCGGCGCTGCATAACGTGTCATTAACTTTCGCAGAGCTTCCACTACGCCCAGAGACCATAGAGGCTCTCCATGCTCATGGTTTCACTGCACCTTTTGCAATTCAAGAGATGGTCTTGCCAATTGCACTCGGTGACGGTGATGTTATTGGTCAGGCAAAGACAGGAACAGGAAAGACTCTCGCCTTTGGTATTCCAGTTATTGAGCGAGTAATAGCGCCACAGGATCCCGAGTGGAGTAGTTTTCCAAATAAAGGATTGCCACAAGTATTAATCGTGGTTCCAACTCGCGAACTATGCACGCAGGTCACTCGAGATATTGAAGAGCTTGCAAGCAATCGTGGAATCAGAACTCTTGCTGTTTACGGTGGTCGTGCTTTTGAACCGCAAATTGAAGCCCTGCAGGCTGGAGTCGAAATCGTTGTTGGAACGCCAGGTCGCCTCTTAGATCTATCACGTCAAGGACAGTTGAAATTAAAAGAGGTATCACGTCTTGTTCTTGATGAAGCAGATGAGATGTTAGATCTTGGTTTCTTACCCGATGTTGAGAAGATTTTGGCAAATACACCTAACCGAACTCAAACGATGCTTTTTTCAGCGACCATGCCTGGAGACATTATTGCTTTGGCTCGACGTTTTATGAATCAGCCAATCCATATTCGTACGCAAGATAGCGAGGACGAAGGCGCAGTTGTTAATCGAATTGAACAACATGTCTTACGTGCACATGCCATGGATAAGATCGAAATGCTTGCTCGCATTCTCCAAGCAGATGGTCGAGGACCAACGATTGTCTTCTGTCGCACTAAACGGACCTGCCAAAAGACGGCCGATGACCTACTTGAACGCGGCTTTAAAGCAGACACTATTCATGGTGATTTAGGCCAGGGTGCTCGTGAAAAAGCTCTGCGAGATTTCAAAGCAGGTAAATCAGATGTCCTAGTGGCAACCGATGTTGCTGCTCGAGGCATAGACATTGAGGGCATCACTCATGTAATTAACTTCCAATGTCCTGAAGATGAAAAAACATATGTCCACCGAATCGGGCGTACAGCACGTGCAGGCGCAGATGGAATCGCTGTGACATTTGTTGATTGGGACGAGCTCGCACGCTGGAAGATGATCAACCAAGTATTAGAGCTTGGATTAGCCGAGCCAGAAGAAACATACTCGTCTTCGCCACATCTCTTTGAAGTTCTTAATATTCCTACTGGCTCCACAGGACGTATGGTCAAAGCAAAGCCAGTTGTCCGAGTGGAAAGTAAAGCTACTTCTTCACCACGAAGAGATCCAGCGCCCCGAAAAGCCGCCGCTCCAAAAGAAAAGGTCGAACGGACTCGGGTCCGGACTAAGAAATTTAAAGAAAGTTAAGCTGAAACAAATATTCTGATTGCATCAACGAGCATCTGAACTGCAATTGCTGCAAGTAACAAACCTGCTATCCGAGCTACTAATGTAACTCCGGCCTCTTTTATGATTTTTAATATCGTCGTTGATGCCATCAATATCGCAGCGATTGCAAGGTGAACTCCAACCACTGCTGCGATTAATCCTAGAATCATCGGAGTTGTATCTGCGCTCTGAACAAAGATCATCGTGGCAACAATCGCGCCAGGTCCTGCAAGCAGTGGAGTGCCAAGTGGGACAAGTGCGATATTGGCATCTTTGCTTTCGTTCTTGCCGCCACCTGTTCCGCCAGTTAAGAGATCTAAGGAGATAAGAAGAAGTAGTAACGCGCCTGCAGCTTGGAGGGCTGCCATAGAGATATTGAGATAACTCAGAATAAAACGTCCAAATAATGCAAAGAGAGTGATAACTGAGAAAGAGACGGTGGCCGCCTTAATCGCCAAGATTCGACGCTCTTTACTGTTTTTATGGGCAACCAAAGCTAAAAATATCGGTGTTGCGCCAGGTGGGTCCATAATCACAAAGAGGGTCACGAAAGATTGGATTGCAAAGGTTAGAGCGCTTATCTGTACAACTTTCATGCTCGTACCACCCGTCTCGCACTTGCTAGTGATTCTAATTTTTCCCATTGATCAGGAGAAGTTTGATACTCACCTAATGAATTAAGTTTACCGTTACCGTGGTAGTCGCTTGCACCAGTAACTACTAATCCAAGTTCTTGTGCAATAACACGAAGCATGGCACGTTCATCTGGGTTTTGATCACGATGATCAACTTCAATGCCATGAAGACCTGCCTCGGATAACTCCTGAAAGCTTGAAGTATCCAACATATGACCTCTAAGTGATGCAAGTGGATGAGCGATAATTGCAACTCCACCTGCACTGCGAATCATTCGAACGGCCTCTACAGGTGTTGGCGCAGCATGTGAAACATAGAAAACGGAGTCATTGTTTAACATTCCTTGGAAGGCTTCATCGCGAGATTTAATCACTCCCTTATTGACGAGTGCATCAGCCAAATGTGGACGACCCAAGGTCGCTCCAACCGGACGTGCAGCTTCGACATCACTCATTGAGATATCAATGCCCGCGGCACGCATTTTTTCAATCATCTTTCGCATTCTCGGAAGTCGACCATCCCGAGTCTCCTCGAGCATTGTCTGCATCTCTACATGCTCACCATCAAATAGCAGGCCAAGCATATGCACGCTCTCACCATCATCGGTGAGGCATGAAATCTCACTCCCAAGTACTAAAGAGATATCCCCGCGAACGGATTCAACTGCCTCGTGCCAACTAGACGTCGTATCGTGATCGGTAACTCCAAGAACCTTCATTCCCATAGAGATAGCCTTATTAACGAGCTCGCGAGGTGAATCTGTTCCGTCGCTCTTGTTGGTGTGAGTGTGTAAATCGATCATGGTGTGATTTCCGCCTGACTGTTTCGTGTACGAGTTACAACTAAAACACAACCGGTCAGAATGAGTGCAATACCTGGGAGGATTCCAAGTGGTGGTTTTTGCCCCATCCACCAAATAGCAAGCACCGAACTAACTGGAACTTCAAAAAAGATTATGAGAGAGACAATTGCTGGTGAGACACGTTTTAGGGCTGCATTAAACATCGTATGCCCAAGGATCTGCGCACCAAGAATGAGGCCTAGAACAATCCACCATTCTCGTTTTGAAAAGTTAAAAAGTGGATACCCAGAGATTATTGCGACAGGCAGAGCGGTGGCGGCACAAATAAAGTAGCAGATAGTCGTGTACGTGGTGGTCTCTAAACTCCGCTGCGCTCTTGATCCAGCCATCATATAAAGCGCTGCCAATGCTGCAGAGATTAAAGCAGCAACATCGCCCAAGAAAGATCTGTACGAAATATGAAGATCCACTCCCGAGATTAAAAGTACGCCAGAGAAACTGACGATCATTCCTAGCCATGCTTTTGTTGGAATATGACCGCCGCTGATCTTTACAAATATCGCTGCAAATATTGGTTGAAGCGCAACTAGCGCCGTACCAGCTGCGACGCTGGTCCAGCGCATTGCTAAGAAAAATCCTATGAAGTGAACTGCCAGGATAAATCCTGCGGCTACTGCCCACTTAACTCCAGTTCGATCAACTTTGTGACGAAGTGCAAATGGAAGAGTAAGCAGAGATCCGCCAAGGTTTCGCCAAAAGATTAAGGTCGGTATTGGCATCGTGCTCATCGCAATTAACGGTCCAGATGTTCCAATCCCGATAATTCCAAGACCTAGGCGAATTAGGTCAGGGCGAGCCGGAATAGCCGTATGACTATCTCGCTGATGTTGCCCTTTTTGCAATTGTTCGCCAGTACTCATAAGAGAAAGGTACCCTTAACCCATGAGCGGAAATCTCCTAAACCGAGTATTTCTCGCCCGTCTTGCAGGCACCGCGGTCTTTGATCCCAATGGTGATCCAGTAGGAAAGGTGCGAGATGCTGTTGCGACCCTTCGCACAAATAATCAGCCACCGCGAATTTTGGGTCTGGTCGTTGAAGTTCCATTGCGTCGGCGAGTTTTTGTTCCGATTACTCGTGTGACTTCAATTGAAAGTGGCGCTGTCATTATTACGGGGCTGCTTAATATGCGCCGATACGAAACACGAACTGGTGAAGTTCTAGTTCTTGGGGACATGTTAGATCGCTCAATAACGCTAATCGCATCTAGTGAGGCTGTGGTCGTTGAAGACATGGCGATGGAGCAGAATCAAACCGGTGATTGGCTGATTACACGAGTTCATATTATGCGGCCCGGACGTGGACTAAGACGCAAGGGTGCTACATCAACTGTTTCTTGGGAAGACGTCATTGGTTTTGCTCACACCGAACAAAATCAAGGTGTAACAAATCTGCTCCTCACATTAGCAAATTTACGTGCTGCAGATTTGGCAACAGTTCTTCAAGACTTACCTGCAAAACGAAGAGTTGAAGTTGCTGGCGCACTTGCAGATGATCGCCTTGCCGATGTGTTAGAAGAGATGGACGAGGACGACCGTGTCGCCCTTTTAGCTGAACTCGAGGGTGAACGTGCCGCTGACGTTCTTGGCGAGATGGATCCCGATGATGCCGCTGACTTGCTACGTGAAATAGGACAAGAGCGCGCAGAGGCACTGCTAGAACTAATGGAGCCTGGCGATGCCGAAGATGTGCTGCGGCTCATGACGTATGAAGATTACTCTGCGGGCGGAATGATGACGACTGAACCAATTGTCATGAGCGCCGATTACTCAGTTGCCGATGCGCTCGCGGCGGTCCGGCAAAAAGAAATCTCACCGGCATTGGCCTCACAGATTTTTATTGCGCGCCAACCACTTGAGACACCCACCGGGCGATTTATAGGAACTGTTCATTACCAGCGATTATTACGTGAGCCGCCATCAACATTATTGGGTTCGATTGTGGATACACACTCGCGTGGAGTTAAGCCAGATGCATCTCTGCATGAGGTTTCATCCCACTTGGCCAGCTATAACATGCTCTCTTTGCCCGTCTTGGATTCTAATGATCGATTATTGGGTGCCATCACAGTCGATGACGTTCTCGACCATTTGTTGCCAGAAAACTGGCGCCATGATCATCGCGAGAAATCACCCGTTACATATAAGGAGGGATAGTCATGGCACGCAGCTTTGGATTAGATACACCACGCGAGACTCGACGCTCTCTTCGTCCTAACTATGATCCAGAAACTTTCGGAAGATTATCCGAACGCTTCGCACGTTTTCTAGGAACGGCGCGCTTCTTGGTCTATATGACTATTTTTGTCTTCAGTTGGGTTCTATGGAACTTCGCAGCACCTAAAGAGCTGCGTTTTGATGACTATCCATTTATCTTCTTGACTTTAATTCTCTCCTTGCAGGCATCTTATGCCGCGCCGTTGATCTTGCTTGCTCAAAATCGTCAAGCAGATCGTGACCGAATCCAGCTCAATGAAGATCGTGCAAGAAACGAACGAAGTATCGCTGATGCAGAGTATCTAACACGCGAAATTGCCTCACTGAGAATCTCCCTTGGAGAAGTCGCGACTCGTGACTTTGTTCGCGGAGAGCTTTCAGATTTAGCTAAAGAGTTAATCGAAGAACTACGTAGTGATTCCCAATCGGACTCCTAAGAGGGATTTGCTGCGTTTAATCAACTTGTCAGTGATTTCATAGAGCGCTTTAGCACTTGGTGATTCAGGATCTGAGATCACAACAGGTACGCCTGCATCTCCACCTAACCGCAGATCGATACTAAATGGAATTTTGCCAAGAAGTGCAACGTCGCTTCCGACTAATTGGGACAATCGCTTAGCGGTTTCCTCTCCCCCACCATTTCCAAAGAGCGAAACGAGCGAACCAGTTACTGGATCTGTGTACTCGGACATATTTTCAACAACACCGATTACTTGCTGATGAATCTGGTGGGCAATTCGTCCTGCGCGCTCGGCAACTTCAGCAGCAGCAACCTGAGGAGTCGTAACTACTAAAATCTCTGAGGTCGGAATTAACTGACCTAGTGAAATTGCCAAGTCACCGGTTCCTGGTGGTAAGTCGATTAGAAGCAGATCTAAGTCACCCCAGTAAGCATCTGAGAGCAGTTGCTCCAGGACTCGATGCAGAAGTGGTCCACGATATGCAACGGCATCGCTGCGCTCTGGCTTAAACATCTCCATTGAAACCGTCTTGACCCCAAAGGATTCAAGTGGAATAAACATTTGATCGATAGCCGTTGGGCGCTGTCCCATTAAACCCATTAAACGCGGAATCGAGTGGCCATAAACATCGGCATCTAAGATTCCAACACGCAAACCTTTTGCAGCCGCAGCAACTGCCAGGTTGACTGTAACTGAAGATTTTCCAACGCCACCTTTACCTGATGCTATTCCGATTACTCGAGTAAGTGATTCTGGTTGAGCAAATGGAATGAATTTTTCACGGCCATTTCGCATAATTTTCTTCACGTTATCGCGCTGAGCCTGTGACATGACACCAAAATTTAGGGCGATGCTTTTGACTCCCGAAACATCAGAAACCGCATGTGTGATGTCGCTGCGCAAACGATCCTGCATGGGGCATCCAGATATTGTTAAGAGAATATCTATAGTCACTGCGCCATCGACTTCATTGACATCCTCAACCATTCCAAGATCAGTAATTGATCGATGGAGCTCAGGATCTTGCACTTTAGTTAGCGCATCTGCAATCAGATCTATCAAACTCATATCAGATCGGGATCTATCCGCGCTTCGGGGCGCTTTGTCTTTGCCACTGGTTTTTCCTCCATGAGATCAGATAACTGTTTTTTCACAAAAGTTTTTGGGTGTAAATCAGATGGCTGGAGATTCTCAAAGCCTGGCCCGAGGTTCTCTTTAAGTTCGGCCGTTGCAAGTTGCGATAAATTGCGTAACTTCTTGAGCATTTTCGCGGCCTCTACTGCAACTTTTGGTAAACGCTCGGGTCCAACTAAAATCATGGCTAATACGGCAAGGCCAAGAAGTTCTCCGGCACCGATATCAGGGAACATGCGCTTACCCTATCTTCAACTGCTTGATTAGTCTTTTGCGGCGATTAAAGTCAGCGTTGCTGAAAACTCTTTAGTCCCACGCATGTATTTAATTGTGACCTTATCCCCTACGCTCTTTGAGCGAACGGCAACAATCAACTCCTCAGCAGTGGTGATATCTCGTTCTTCAAATTTGATAATAACGTCACCTGGCTTGAGGCCAGCCTTTTGTGCAGGTCCTCCGGCCATGATCCCAGATGTGGTTTTTGCAACAAGTGCACCCAAGCCAGTGAAGTTCATATCCAGTGAGACTCCTAGAACTGGATATGTGGCTTTGCCATCTTTAATGAGCTGGTTTGCAGTCTTGCGCGCTTGATTGATAGGGATTGCAAAGCCAAGTCCGATTGAACCAGTCTGTGATGTCGAACCAAGTGAGGCAATCGCAGAGTTAACGCCGATGACAGCTCCTGTTGAATCAACCAGTGGACCACCTGAGTTGCCCGGATTAATTGCTGCATCGGTTTGTAAAGCATTAATAAATGAGTTTTCAGTTGCAGACTCTCCTGCGGTAACAGGCCGGTTTTTAGCACTGATGATTCCAAGCGTTACTGTGCCAGTTAATCCAAGTGGAGAGCCGATTGCTATGACAGGGTCACCAACTGCAACTTTGTCACTGTCACCAAATTGTAAGGCCGATAAGTTTGTTGCATTAATTTTGAGAACAGCTAAATCATATGAAGCATCACGACCAACAATTGTTGCATCATAGACATCACCATTGTTGAGTGTGACTCGAAGCGTTCCACCAGATTGAGCTACCGATGTAATTACATGATTATTTGTCAAAATGTAACCGCTACTGTCGATGACAAAACCTGAACCAGTTCCACCACCATCACTAGTTCGTGTTGTAATCGAAACTACCGAAGGGAGCACGCGTGCAGCTATTCCGGCAACTGAGTCTGGCGCGCGCTCAATAACGCTCGAAGAAGAGACGAGATTTGCGTGATGTAAGAAACTCCCACCTGTTGCGGTGACTCCTAAAAAGCCACCGATACTTCCGGCAAGGAGGGCGATTAAGAAAGTATTACCTCTATGGCTCTTGGAACTTCGAGGTGATTCCCACCAAGCTGGTGCAATCTCTGATTTCTTTGTCCGCGGAAATATCATTGTTTTATTCTGCTACAACTTAGTCGCGACTAACAAACCATCACCCGCAGGTATCAGGGTACTCACCCAATGTTCTGTGTCGTTTTTAATGATTTTCCCAGCATCACGTAGTGAAACAGTCTTGGTATCCCGCTGAGTTGGATCGCAAACCTTTGAGCCTCCAAAGAAATTATCGATTACTAAGGCACCGCCACTTCTGAGTATTCGGTGGGCCTCCCCAATTACATAAGCCAAATCTTCAGGGTCATGGCGCAGTACAACTAAGTCATAAGCTCTATCAGTTAACTTCGATATTACGTCAAGAACCGAGTTTGTAATGAGGCGATAACGAGTTTGCGATATATCTGCCTCATTGAAGGCCATCTTTGCGATTCGCGTGTGCTCCATCTCATCGTCGATGGATGTCAAAGTTGCGTTGGTTAACATTCCATCGAGCAACCACAAAGAGCCAACACCCGAACCAGTACCTACTTCAACGACTGACTGGGCTGACAATGTAAATGCTAAGTGGCGCAGATAAGCACCTGCACCTGGAGTTGCATCCACTGTGCCAAGTTCAATTCCGCGTGCGCGCGCTTGCGATTTAAAGTGGTCTTCAGTAATAAAGCTCTCTGAATACGAATGTGGATCATGCCTCATCACAGCGACATAATCCATTGCGTTAATAGGCGAACGCCATATCCAGTTCCGCCTTTTGGATTTTCTCCTGCATCAACTTCGCTTCGCCCTGTTCCTGCAATATCTAAATGTAACCAACGTCGATTTCCAGCAAAGTGCTCAAGAAATAACGCTGCGGTGACTGAACCGGCAGAATATTGCGCGTGACTTGCATCATGATTGAAATCAGCGATATCGCTATTCAAAGAGTCTTTGTAATCATCAATCAATGGCATCCGCCAAACACGATCTCCTGATTCAGTACCTGCTCTTTCAAACTGTGCTGCGAGTTTGTCATCACGGGTATACATTGCGGCATATTGCCGACCTAGGCCAAGAGTTGCCGAACCTGTCAGAGTCGCGATGTCAATCAAGTAATCTGGATTCAAATTAATATCGGCGTATGCAAGGCCATCGGCTAAAACTAATCTGCCCTCTGCATCCGTATTAATAACTTCAACGGTAGTTCCTCCATAGTGCTTAATCACATCACTAGGGCGCTGCGCAGTGGCAGAGATGGCATTTTCAGCGCACATCATCAGAGCGGTGACGCGGATATTTGGTTGGAGCTCTTCGAGCGCCGTAAGCGTTGCAAGAATTGCGGCAGCACCTGCCATATCTGATTTCATTGCAATCATAAGATCATAAGGGCGCTTGAGTGAGACTCCCCCAGTATCGAAAGTTATTCCTTTGCCTACTAGTACTACGTGTGTCAGTGCGGTAGATGATTTCTTTGCGCTCCTGGGTGAATACGAAACCTCAATAAAGCGCGGGCCTGGCTTGGGTGATGAGTTACCGACAGCGCGCAGACCACCAAACTCTTTTAACTGTGCACCTTTTAAAACATTTACTTTTAATCTACTTGCTGAGGCGAATTTTTGCGCTTGGTCAGCCATCCACGCAGGAGTCTTAATATTAGAAGGCGTATGGACCAGATCGCGAGCGCGCGCAACCGCTTTCGCAAGAATATAAGCATCATCAACTATCCCCTTGTCATCGCTTGCAACTATAAATGTAGGAAAATCTTCAGGTTTGCTACTTTTCAAACTCCAGAGATAGGCACCCATGGTTAATGCGATTGCATGCGCTTTAATATCGGTTTTTTTCACTGCACAGGCTGAGTAAACGGTGATCTTTTTTCCACGAACTTTTCTAGCAATTGCTGTCGCTGCAATACGATGAGAAGCAGCAGAGCCATCGCCGATCGATGTTAGGTAAAGTCTTTCAGTTGCACAATCTGTCGCACTGACAGGAACTTCAAAAAGCTCACCTACTTTTCCAGTTGGGGAAAAGAATGAGAGTTCATCAACTAAATTTACGGCGAAGTTTTTTTCAATATCTTTGATAAGTGTTCCGGGGCCTGTGAAGCTAAAGTTTCCAGCACCATCACTCATATAGGCCAGCGCGATTGCATGGGCCTTACTTGATGCTGCAAGTTTTGTTGGAGCGCTGACTAGAGTTGAAGACATGCGTTGAAGGCTATCGCCTGCGAACTCTTACTTCTTAACTAAAGCGACCGCGGCATGAAGAGCGGCGCTAAGGTTATTTGCTTCCTCAGGGTTAAGTTCAACAACTAAACGACCGCCCCCTTCGAGAGGAATTCTCATGACCAAGGAGCGTGCCTCCTTTGTGACCTCCATTGGACCGTCACCTGTACGCGGTTTCATGGCTGCCATTGGAGACTCCTCTTAAAGATCGGGGCGGGGAAGTGCAAGGCTCCAAGTATCTCGCATTAGATGCATTGGTGGGAAATCGCCTTATCTGGCTGGCGCAGCGGCTCAAATCCCCACAATTGCGCTCAAACGTGCCTTCCCTGCCGCAATGACGGAATCTACAGAGCGCTCAGGGACAGATAAAAGCTCAGCAATCTGCGCCGAGGACATGGAGCGAAGATAAAAGAGCGTCAGAATAAAGCGCTCCTCTTCGGGCAATGAGGCTAAAGCCTCTGCCACAGTCATAGGTCCGCTCACCCGCCAAGTTTACTCGGCAATTAAACCCCTACGCCTCAAGGGCTCTTTTAACGGAATGTCCGAGCAAAACGAGCCAGTGAGATTCGTACCCCAAAATAGAGAGCAGGTTTGATCAGCAGGAAAATAATGGGTGGAGCCGATATTACCTCCGACCAATCAAAAGCTGTGACGTTGGTAGAAATCTCTCGAAGCTTAAATCGTCCGGTCCCTCTAATTACTCTACCGGTGTGCACCACGTCGCAAAGGTGGGGAGGCTCCCAATTCGTAACCTCCATAGTGTCCAAAACTGACAATCGATGAAATCCAGTTAATGCACTTATTTTTGTGCCAACACCTTGAGTAATTTCGGATGTGACCCAAACTTTTGTCTGAAGCATCCACTCACCTTGCTTCTCCCAATCTGCAAGTTGATTCCAGACATCACGAATAGGTGCATTAATTGTTAATGTAATTGCAATTTGGTTATCTCTTACTTTGAACATGCTGCTAGAGCATCCTTTACCGAAGTTGTCCAAGTAATAAGATCTCGCATACCGGGCTTAATAAACCTCTCGGCCTCTAAGTGCACAACCAACTCGTGAAGTGGGTTATAAATTCCAAATGGGTCAAGGATTACAACAGGTTTGTTGTGAAACTTTAAGTAACGACCAACCCAGATTTCAAAAAACTCTTCAAGTGTTCCAGCTCCGCCAGGTAATGTAATAAAAGCATCAGAGATATCTGTAATCATTGCCTTGCGTTCGCCCATTGTCTCAACAACATGCAACTCATCATTGTCGTGATCGGCAAACTCAATATCAACGAGAGCCTGTGGAATTACGCCGACGGTTCTGCCACTTACGGCACGTGCACCACGCGAAACGGCGCCCATCATAGAGATGTGGCCACCTCCAGTAATGAGCTCCCATGAATTTCTACCGATGCCCTCGCCAAGTTCATAGGCAAGATCGACATATTTAGGGTCGATGGTCGGTGATGACGAGCAGAAAACTCCGATACGCATACTGGCAAGGATAGGGGTTAGGCTTAGCGCATGAGCACTATTGCATCTGGCCACGCAATTACCACGATATCCAATGGCAAACTTCTTGACGCGTGGTTTCCAAATCCAACACTCAGCGGCCTGACTTCTGAACTTCCGCCCGAACTTGCGGCTATGGCTGGTCACGATGAGGCTCGTGGAGTTGAACGCGTTGTGGCGAGCATTGAAATCGATATCACGCTTGCTCCAACTTCGGCGCTCGATGCATATCTTCGTCTGCATCTGTTATCTCATCGTTTAATAAAACCTCACGGTGCAAATCTGGATGGAATCTTTGGTCTTCTCAATAATGTTGTTTGGACATCGGTAGGACCATGCGCAGTTGAGGATTTTGAACTCACTCGCGCACGCTTAAAAGCTATCCATGGCCATGTCAGTGTTTTTTCAATCGACAAGTTCCCTCGAATGGTTGATTACGTAATTCCAAGTGGAGTGCGCATCGCTGATGCCGATCGGGTGCGCTTGGGTGCTCATCTTGCATCTGGAACAACAATCATGCATGAGGGTTTTGTTAATTTCAATGCCGGCACTTTAGGTACCTCAATGGTCGAGGGACGAATCTCTGCTGGAGTTGTTGTTGGCGATGGTAGTGATATCGGCGGTGGAGCATCGATTATGGGTACTTTGAGTGGCGGAGGTAAGCAGGTTATCTCTATCGGAGAAAAAACTCTGCTCGGCGCTAACTCAGGCTGTGGAATTTCATTGGGAGATAACTGTGTTATCGAAGCTGGTACTTACATTACTGCCGCATCTAAGTTGCGTTTGCCTGATGGAGAGATTGTAAAAGCGGCAACTTTATCTGGTGCAGATAATCTTCTATTTCGCCGCAACTCTTTAGATGGAGCACTTGAAGTAGTAAGTCGTACCGGAACCTGGGGCGGGCTCAATTCAATTCTGCATGCCAATTAAATCGAAATATGCAGATGGTAATTTAGCTCGACTTCTAAAGCTCTCCCCCCTAAGTGTGCTCTCAATACCCTGGCTTGAAACCGCACGAATCTGACCAACGGTTCCGCTTTCATTTCTAGATAAAATCTCTAATGAGACGACATCTGGCAAAGAGAATGCAACTGCAACAACCGCCTGCGAAATGCTGCGATCCCACATATAAAAACGTGGATTTAGCGATGTATCTAAACTTCCGGGATCATCGACAATTTGAGTAAAGCTCTTTTCGCTTCCCCAAGCATTAACTGCCAACTCGGTTTTACCGCCCGAAGAAGAGAAAAAGTATGCGGTGATTGGTAGCCCTGCTTGCGTTAAGACTAAACCCGCGGTTTCGGTAACGGCATTTTTCCACATTAATCCATATTTAATCTCGGCCTCTTTGGCATAACCTAAAAACATTTGATCGGAAATCTCTCCATAGAGATCACAGTCACACGATGATTTGAAAGCTCCAGCTTTGCTCAGAGCATACGTGCGAGATGCAATCGCCTGAGCTTGAAGGGCTGCCGTTGGCCAATACGATGGCATTTCGCTTACGCCCCAAAGATACTCATCGGCCAATCGAACGGTGTTAGTGAGTTCTAATCGATACCCGAGGGCTTTATCTTTAACCGTGCGAACCTGTAACTGACCATAGCGATATTTTGTAGTAGAACCGTTGTGATTGACGGAAATTAAAGCATCCACGCCAGATAGATATCTCGTCCCGCTCCACCGTATTGTTAAAGCACGACTCTTTGTGTAACTAACCGTCTTTTTACCCACCGAAACACTTGGAAGAACGCTCGCCCCTAACACAGAGAGTTTGAGTGTCGCCTTATTTGTAAACTCTGCAATTGGGTTCGAATCACTTTGATTTTTTATGTCACCCGAATAAACCTGTACTAATCCAGCATTTGTACCCGTTGAAATCTTCAATTCGTTGAGCAAATGTCCAATATTTATACGCA
>WLOR01000050.1 GCA_009699165.1 Actinomycetota bacterium
ACTCCGACCCAATATCCTTGAAGCGGTAATGAACCTTGCCAGTTCAAACTGGGCAAATCTGCAGTCGTCAATATGCCTGCTAAATCCGTCGTTTCATCCCAGGTGAAAACAGAACCCTGTTGGCGACTCTTGTCAGACAGAATTAGAGTCACGTTGGTATTTTGTGTGCAATCGGCAATCACATGGTGATTCGTAACTAGGTAGCTCTTAAACCCCTGACTTTTCTGCTGAGTGGTCAGTTCGGTGTTTATCGCCCAGGCAGTACCTTGCTTATTCCCACAAAGAATAGTGACTACTGATTTTGTGATTTTTGGAGCCAGCAAAGTCACATCATCTGGTGCCGAACTCGGATTAGCTAGGGTAGAAACACTTGAGGTTCCTACCGTGGGAAGTTCTGCGGTTGGGACACTAGAGACCGAATTGCCAGCCCATGAACCAGTAGACAGAAAACACAACTGGACTACGACTAATACGCTCACGAATTTGAACTTCATACAAACACCCTACTCAAGTCCACTGACATTGCCCATGTTTTGCCCAGGAATTAGGTTCAGATAGGCATATTTGAACCAATTAATTGCACTGTAAACTGGTTAAATAAGCGTAGATGAGAGATAAGACAACCCTGCAGTCCTCACTGCTAACGAGGTAAGGTTTAATCGCCTTCAGGAGTTCAAATCTCCTCGTCTCCGCAGAATGAATTTATACTCAAAGCAGCTTATTAAGCTCAATTAATTTGCCAGCCCCGAACAAGGCGCTTGGTTGTGACACGTCTTCTATTTCGATTGTTGTTACTGCACCATTTATTATTCTCGGAAAATTAGTTCGGTAATTATTTAAATCAATACCGGTCAGACCACAGAGCATAAGTCTTCCCAATGTTGAGTGTGCAACCAACAAAACTTTATGGGCACGATCAACCGACATTAATTCGAAGAGCGCATCAAATACGCGATTGACTGCATCGACGCCTCTCTCTCCGTTAGGAAGAGCGGAGTCTGCAGGCGCCTTTATAAATGCTTTCCGCGCTTGCGGAAATTTCACTTCCATCTCATCCGAAGTGAGGCCTTCGCCCAATCCGAAATCAACTTCTCGAAATCTAGGATCAATTTTGTGGGCAACTTTCGTAGCGATAACGCTGGGTGTCGCGGTAATAATCGCGCGAGATAGATCGGAGGAAGCAATCAGTTCTATATCTGTACCTTTAGCCCACTCGGCCAACTTAATGCCCTGCTCAACCCCTTTTGGTGTTAGCGAGACATCAGTACTTCCCGCGTAACGATTTTCAGAATGCCACTCGGTCTCTCCATGACGCACAAGATATAAAATCATACGTAAATCCTCGCCAATGCAAAGTTTTTCAATTCAGTTGTAATCCAAAGTTGATCATGAAGCATCTCAACAAATTGTGCATACTGGGTGAGCAATAGTTTTCCATTAGATAAATTCGGCTTGATTTCAAAACCCGATGAGAGCAATCGGTTTGCAACGTTTGCAAGCTTCAACCTCTCTTCAGATACTTCAAATGCCGCTGCAGCCAAGATTGCCATACCAACAGCGCCTTCTACTTCTTCGGGAACAATAACAGGGTGGCCCAGAATGTCTGAGCGAAGTTGGTTCCAGTCTGCATTCTTGGCGCCTCCTCCTGTGAATGTATATGTACCAGAGATGTCATAACCAACATAAGCGAGGAGATCGAAAGAGAGGCGCTCGACAAATGCAACACCCTTTGCGATTGCTGCGAAAGTCTTTTGCACACCATCATTTTCAAGAGTTGGGAAATTTGCCCCATTAGCAACAAGTGTATGCGCCTTGCTGGATACAAAGGGAAATCGTTCTCCAATGCCGGGGAGGGGATAAACAATTGGTGCATCGAGCACATTTTGGAAAGTAAATTTGAGTTGATCGACTTCAACCCCCGGCAACCAATGTGCGATTGCATTTGTACCAGTACTTGATGCACCACCTGGCCACCAACCTGTAGAAAATGGTGCTCTATGAGAATAGACCGACCCGGTTTGATCACGCTTTCGAACTAAGCTGGAACCTTTGATAACTAAAGTTGTTCCCAGAACTGAGTTCCAACTACCTGATGCAAGTGCTGCAGCAGCAATCTGTGCAGCACAACCATCAGTCATGCCCGCGACGATCGAGGTCTGTGAGGTTAGTGGCGTTTCATTGGCGCCAGAAACAACTCCGATTACTTCGCCAGCCATGGTTACGTCAGGGAGAACATCACGGGGGATCTTAAGTCCTGCTAATAAATCTGAAGACCATTGAACTTTCTCGATGTCGAAACCCGATTTAAGAGTATTGCTTGCATCGCTATTTACTTGTTTACGAGCGAGCTTCCATGCGATGTAATCACCTTGGTGAATAACTTTTCTTCCCACAACCAGAGTTCCCTGATCAAGTAGCCAAAGAATTTTTGGTAACGCCCATGACTCTTGAATCCTGTAGCCGAGGTTAGCCCAGAGCGCTGCACCGACCTCATTACATTCTGCCGCGCGATCGCCAGCTCGGGCGTCGTCATACATAATGCCCGTACTTACTGGTTTGCCTTGCGAATCTACAACTACAAGAGATCCAGAAGTTGAAGAGATGCTTATCGCCTTAACATCTTCTGGTGTCACTGTTGATATGACTTTTGCGATTACCTCTTGAGATGCGGCCCACCACTGTTCTGGATCTTGTTCGTGAATAACACCTTCACGCGTGCTTTTTAACGGCGCTGCGGCATTTGCAATGATTATTCCAGAGTCATCAATTAGGACAGCTTTGATGCTTTGTGTACCTATATCTAACCCTAACCAGAACGGTGTCTTCACTAGAGAGACCAACTTGGCTGAATCGATTTACGGAGGGCAACAAATGTTGCATGTTGAGCTGAGTAGAAATCAACTAGTTCCGCTGTCGGAATAAAAGTATCTGATTGTGAGACAAGGTTCTTTGCAGCCTCCTCTAATGAAGAGAATTTCCCAATTGAAACGGTCGCGTACATCAGTGCACCTTTTGCACCGACTTGAGTATCACTTGTCCGAGACGTAGGAACACCAACAACATCGGCAATTAATTGACACCAGAAATCACTTCGTGCTCCACCTCCGCTTATGGCAAGTTGCCTTATTGGTGATTTCGTCATCTCTAAGCACTCACGAATAACATGCGCAAGTGCTTCGTAAACTGAACGAGCAATATCTTCTCGAGTGGTATTGCTGGTGATACCGTGCAAGCTCGCGCGTGCGCGTGAATCAAGGAATGGGGCACGCTCTCCAGCACTAGAGAAGTAAGGCAGAAGAATTACGCCACCTGCACCAGGTCTAGAGGTCGATGCAGCGTCACCAACTTCTTCAACTGTTGAGTAGTGGAGAGATTCCATCGCCCACGTCAGCGCACTTGTGCCGGTGAGAGTAGGCAGAGCGCGTAAGTATGAGTTGCTTTGGCCGGTAAGCAAATTAAGACCTGCAGCATCTCCTGAGGTATCAAGGCTCTTTAGCAAAATACCGGGGCAGGTTGTTGTGCCTAGAATTACAAATGCATCACCCTCATCGAGGGCACCAGAGCCAGTTGCAGTAGCGAGAATGTCATACGGTGACATCACGACAGGTATTTGGGTTGCAATCCCTAGCTCACTCGAAGCCTGCACCGATAGCCGAGATTGAGAATCTATAAGTACGGGTGGTATTTTCCCCGCGAATTCGGTAAGGCCATAAAGCTCAATTAGTTCTTTGCTTATTGACCCATTCGCGATTTCTATCCAAGGGGCAGATGCCTCAGAGATGTGCTGGCCAATAACGCCAGTGAGTTTGAAGTAGATCCAACTTCCACAAGTCAGAACCGAAGAGGTCTTTTCTAAGACCTGAGGATCATTCTTTGAAAACCATTTAATAATCGCATTTGGAAGGCCAAGACTTGTCAGCGAACCATTTATCTTAAAAGCTTTATCAAGCAGACCATTCTTTTCCCATTCATCAATTTCAGCTGCAGCGCGACCGTCATTCCATAAAACAGCGTTGCGTACTGGGCTGCCTGTGTCATCAATCATCCACGCGCCATCACCTTGCGCAGTAACAGAGACGGCATCAATGGGAAGTTCTGTTTGCGTAAGAATTTCCTTACAAGTTTCAACAACACTCTGCCAGACCTCGTTCATATCCTGCTCTGACAATCCATCCGCCGGACTCAAAACATATGTGGCTCGAGATGCAACTAAAAGTTCATTGCCCCGCTCATCAAATAGCACTGATTTGATAAGAGTTGTACCTGCGTCAATGCATAAGATTGCCATAAGAAATATCGAAACTACTTTTCAAGTAAGTGGGTAGAAAGAATCTCTTTGTTGGCAACAAATTGAGGTGCTTTGCCTTCAAGGAAGAGCTTGATTTCATCACCGATTATATTTGCCGCTCTCCAAGCAGTTTGTTTCGTTGCGCCTGCAAGATGCGGGGCAAGAACTACATTTTCAATTCCTAGCAGTGGCCAATCACTTGGTGGTGGCTCGATATCATAAACATCAAGAGCTATTGCACCAATACGACCTGAACGAAGCAAATCTGGAAGGGGTTTGTAATCCATCAGTCCCCCGCGAGCCGAGTTTACAATTACCGCACCTTCTGGAAGCAGTTTCATATTTTCTGCATTAAGAATATTTCTCGATTCAGAAGTTAAGCGCGCATGAAGACTTACTACACTCGAATTTTTCAATAGGTAATCGAGCTCAACAGATTCGACACCGTCGGCTTCCATAACTGTCTTATCCGTATAAGGATCAAAAACAATTACATTCGCGCCCATTGCGATAAGAATTTTCGCAACAATTCTTCCGATTGCGCCATAGCCAATAAGCCCGACAGTTGTGCCGCATATTTCAATTCCAGTTTTTTCGTAGCTATAGAAATCTCCACGCCAAATACCATTATGAAGATCAGAATTTCCACGTGTGATTCTGCGCATCGCAGCCAACATCAACGCAATTGCAAATTCAGCTGCAGCTTGTGCGTTTCTCCCTGGTGCATAAGAGACGAGCACCCCTGCCTCGGTCGCTGCTTTTAAGTCAATATTGACTGGCCCGCCGCGGCATACACCAATCATCTTGAGGTCAGGGGCATTCTTAAAAACCTCTGCAGAAAAAGGGGCTAAATGAGTCGCTGCAATCTCAACACCTTGTAGTTTTTCAATTAGCTCACTGACTGCACCACTTGCTTCGAAAACCCCATCAATATCTCGAAAGGGTTCCATCGGCCACTGCGTTTTGATGTATGTGAATTCAAAAGGATGCGATGGCAAACGCTCGCGAAGAGCACCGTCAAATAATTCTGGGAGAACGAAAAAATCTCCTGCACAGAGAATTTTAGTCATCTGTGTCGCTCATCGCGCTACATGTACTGTAGTTACTTCACGCAGCTGGCTAATAACTTCATCAGGTGTTTCATCAGTTAGCACCACATCAGTGAAATCCGAGGCTGGGACAAAACGGTTGAGAGAAGTTCTCCCGATTTTAGATTCATCTAAAAGCAAGAATTTACGAGTACCAGCCCGGAGCATTGCTCGCTTCATCAAAACAACATCGTGCTCTTGGTGGTATGTCATTCCATCATGCATGGTTGATGTTGAGAGAAAAACTGCATCAACAGCGTAATTCTCGATCCCGGTCATATTCGGAATACCAATAAATGAATCATGAGTACGTGAATAAGTGCCGCCAAGAATAATAAGTCGCACATCAGGACAATCAGCGAGAACTTCAATTGCTGGACGGAAATTTGAAATAATTGTGATTGGCCCAAAGTCACTTAATAATCGGGCGAGCGCTAATACTGTTGTTGAATCGTCAAGCATGACCGACATGCCCGGTTCAATAAATTTAATTGCTTCGCGTGCGAGTTTTTCCTTAGCTTCACTACTTCGCCCCATACGAAAAGCTGAACTAGATTCAAAGATGCTTGTTGGAAGCGCAGAAACGCCGCCATGGAATTTACGAACCAGGCCGCGCGTAGAAAGTTCATCTAGATCACGATGGATAGTCATAATTGAACAATTGACAACCTCTGCGAGCTCAGCAGAGGAGGCAGAACCAGCTTTTAGGACATAGTCCAGGACGGTGCGCTGGCGAAGTGCGCGGGCACTTGTTGGTTCAACCACCGACACGAAACCACCCCTTTCTGGGTCTAAATACGCTTGCACTGAGAAGTATGCATGCTTTTCATCAAGCCTAATGATATAACTTTATAACAATTTTGTTATAAATCACATTATTTCTGTAGTTTTTCACTTTTTTCTTGATATTTATATTACCTTACCGCATAAGGAGCAGGAGTCGCCAAATGAGTGGCATCTACTGCAGACGAGAAGGAAAAAGAAGTTCTCACTCTGGGAACTCACCAAACAAGGAGAAAATATGCAGAAGTCAAAGAAGTTCTTTGCGGCAGTCGGTGCAGTCGCACTCGTTGCTGTGACAATTTCGACTGCTCCAGCTCACGCTGCTAGCGGCAAGATTGCGTTCTTAATGCCAGACCTTGCATCAACACGTTATGAACAACAGGATGCTCCCTTCTTTAAGGCAGCAGTTGCAAAGCTTTGCCCAACATGTGAAGTTCTTTACCAGAACGCAGACTCAGATGCTGCAAAGCAGCAGTCACAAGCCGATGCTGCAATTACACAAGGTGCAAAAGTTCTCGTACTCGATGCAGTAGATGCTAAAGCAGCTGCTTCAATCGTCAAGACAGCACAAGCTGCGGGTGTAATTGTTATTACATACGATCGCCCAATCATTGATGCAGTCGCAGACTTCTACATCTCATTCGACAATGAATATATCGGCAAGGCAATTGCACAGTCTTTGGTTAAGGGACTTGATGCAAAGAAAGCTAAGGGCGGAATTCTTGTTGTTGGTGGATCACCAACAGATAATGCTGCTGGCCTTATCAAGAAAGGCATGCTCGCAGGAGTTGCCGGAAGTAAGTACAAGGTCCTAGCAAAGTTCGATACACCAGCTTGGGATCCTGCAAAAGCACAAGCATGGGTATCAGGACAGATCACACAGTTTGGTTCAAAGATTGTTGGTATTGTTGCAGCTAACGACGGAACAGGCGGCGGATCAATTGCAGCTCTTAAGGCTGCAGGAGTTAAGCCACTTCCACTTGTTACAGGTAACGATGCTGAAGTTGCTGCTATCCAGCGCATTATTGCTGGAGATCAGTACAACACAATCTCAAAGCCAATCCAGATTGTTGCTGAAGGTGCCGCAAAGATTGCAGTTGGATACCTGAACGGTACCCAGCCAAAATCAACAGGCATTCTCTACAAGACCAAGTCACAGCTCTTCACACCAACAGTAGTTACAGCTAAGAACATCAAGGCTCAACTATTTGATTCAGGGCTGTACAAGGCTGCTGATGTATGTACAGGTGTTTACGCAGCTGGATGTAAAAAGCTCGGAATTAAGTAAATATCCTACGTAGGTAGGATCTAGTTTTTGGGCCAGCAACTGATTTGAAATAGTTGCTGGCCCAAAAGCATTATTTTCACCAGAAATTCTGAATACTATTAGCACGTAAATCTGCGCGGTTAACAAGAGGGATCATGATGAGCAATAAGACAGTAACAAGTGAAGTAGTTCTTTCACTTAAAAACGTCTCTAAAAACTTTGGTGCAGTAGCAGCCCTCACAGATGTTGAACTTGACATCAGAGCTGGCGAAGTTGTCGCTCTTGTTGGTGATAATGGAGCAGGCAAATCAACATTGGTAAAGATTTTGGCTGGTGTTCACCCGCAAGATGTGGGTGTCGTAAAAATCGCCGGTCAGGAAGTCCATCTTGCATCTCCGTCAGATTCAATCAAGTACGGAATTGCAACAGTATTTCAAGATCTCGCACTCTGCGACAATCTTGATGTAGTACAAAATTTATTTCTGGGTCGTCAGCTTCGGAGACACCGCCTTGATGAAGTAACAATGGAAACCACGGCCTGGGATCTCATCCGACAACTACGCGCAAAAATTCCATCAGTTCGTATCCCTATCGCATCACTTTCTGGTGGACAACGCCAGAGCGTTGCCATTGCTCGATCACTACTTGGAAACCCAAAACTCATCATGCTCGATGAACCAACGGCTGCACTTGGTGTTGCTCAGACAGCCGAAGTTCTTAATTTAATCGAGCGGCTTCGTGACCGTGGCCTTGCCGTTATTCTTATCAGTCACAATATGGATGACATTTTTGCAGTTGCAGATCGCATTGCAGTTCTGCGACTTGGGCGAAACAACGGCATCTTTAGTGCTAATCAAACATCACGTAAAGAAGTGATTGAAGCAATCACTGGTTCCGTGGATAACGCAGTGACTCAGCGCGCAGAAGCACAGTCCAAGTAAGAATTCATGAGAGATGGAATTAGAATGACTACACAGCCAACTGACCTTCAAGATGAACGACTGATTATCAATAAAGGCTTAGGTGGGGCGATAAAGAAAACCCGCAACCGCATTAAGTCTGGTGATCTCGGTAACCTTCCTGTCATCATTGGCCTGCTCATTATTTCTACAATTTTCCAGATCTTGAATCGGTTTTTCTTATCAAGTGCCAATCTCTCCAATCTCTTGATGGAATGTTCTGCCGTAGGAGTTCTTGCTCTTGGAATCGTGCTTGTTCTTCTCGTAGGCGAGATTGATCTCTCCGTTGGTTCTATGAGCGGCCTGTCAGCGGCCATTTTTGCAGTTCAATTTGTTCGAAATGGCTTGCCACTTGTGTTCTGCATCCTTCTTTCTATTGCAGCAGGAGCTTTCATCGGCTGGATTTATGGTCAAATTTACAACCGGATTGGCGTCCCTGCCTTCGTCATTACTCTCGCAGGACTCTTAGGTTTTCTTGGCCTCCAGCTTTTTGTACTTGGTGCGACAGGAACCATCAACCTTCCCTTTGAATCCCCACTTGTTCAATTCGGCCAGCAGGCATATCTGGGCCATACTTTCTCTTATATTTTGGCAATTTCAATCGCACTTGTGCGCTTTGGGCTGGGTTACTACGGAGCAACGACTCGTCGAAAAGCAGGCCTTTCGGCTCCGTCATTGACTTCAATTGCACTCCAATCTCTCTTCATTGCTATAGCACTGGGATCGATGGCTTGGTATCTCAATAAGAGCCGCGGAATCGGCTGGATGTTCGTCTTCTTCATTACATTAGTTGTCATCATGGATTACGCACTACGCCGCACAAGTTGGGGTAATTCAGTTTTTGCAGTTGGTGGTAACCGTGAAGCTGCACGCCGTGCTGGAATCAATGTAAAAGGAATCTACACATCGGTCTTCATTCTCTGTTCAACGCTTGGGGCGATTGGAGGCTTGCTTGCCGCAGGTCGACTAGCAGCCGCAGCACAAAGTAGCGGCACTGGTGACGTCAACCTCAATGCAATTGCAGCCGCCGTTATTGGTGGAACGAGCCTCTTTGGTGGTCGTGGAAGTGCATATGCTGCACCACTTGGAATGGTCGTGATCGCTGCAATTTCAAGTGGCCTGACTCTGATGAACCTCAACTCATCAATTCGCTATATGGTCACAGGCGCAATTGTCCTCCTCGCGGTATCTGTTGATGCTGTTGCGCGCCGTTCACGAACCTCACACGGACGGGCCTAGTCACCTCCAAGAATTTTCTTTTAATATCGAATACTTCGATCGGGTGCGCTTCATTGTTAACGGGGGAATGTTTAATCGCCATCAGGTGTTCAAATCTCCTCGTCTTCACCAGAGAACAAGAGTCTAAATATAGACTCGCGAAATGCAAAAACCCGAAAATCGAGAGTCTTTGAGTTCACGCTCAATAGCTCAAAGAGCCATAGATTTTCCTGAGCAAATAAGCCTTGCCTCTGAAACCGAAAAAATCACCGCCTTTGAATTGAATGCGATAGTTAACTCGTTTTCACAAACTCTTAGCCAGATACCAAAATCACCAACATTTCTTCCAGTGCTCTTAGGTCCAAATATTAACTCCGTCATCGCATATCACGCAGCGATTCGATCTAGGACACCATTTGCACTTATCGACTCAAATGTTAATCCAGATTATCTGCAGTCAATACTTACTCGTTTAGGCAATCCGAAATATTTTGTGAATACAAATCCTGAGGCATTAAATATAAGTGCTCTTGAACAGGTATTTGTGGGAAGAGATAAGGCAA